>NZ_JARTVO010000094.1:0-236 GCF_029625675.1 Mesorhizobium sp. WSM4884 | reverse complement strand
GGTCAGTGTCGACAGGATGAGAACGCCGATGACGGACGGAATGGTGATCAGCAGGCTGTTGAGGAAAAAGCGCAGCATGGCGGTCTGGTCGAAAACCGCCTTGTAGTTGTCGATCAGGCTGAATTTCTGCGGCCAGCCCCAATAGTTGCCGGCCATCAGCTCCTCGTTGGAACGGATCGAGGTCAGCATCACGGCGAGCAGAGGCAGCAGCCACAGGATCACGACCAGGGTTACAC
>NZ_JARTVO010000093.1:0-236 GCF_029625675.1 Mesorhizobium sp. WSM4884 | reverse complement strand
GAATAGGAGAGGATGCGGATGGGATCTGTTCATCATGACCCGGTTGGCGAACCGACTTTTGAGCCGATGATCCAGATCGACATGGAAATCAAGACTTTTGTCTCCGCTTGGAAACACTGCGATTATGTCTCGACGTACATCGCCCGGATGATCAGTCAAAACAGATCAGACTCGGTGCGGCATTCGAATCTCTTTTCCTCTGCGTTCAACGAATTACTGGAAGTCGCCTTTCGTAC
>NZ_JARTVO010000092.1:0-238 GCF_029625675.1 Mesorhizobium sp. WSM4884 | reverse complement strand
CCGAACGCCCACTCAAGGCCGGCCTGCAGAATTTCCCGCATCAGGCCCTGCCCTTGCATAGGCGCAGCAATGCCATAGCCAAGATGACAGGCTTGAAACGCGCCACGCACGATGTTGGCGAACGTAAACGTAGCGAGAATCTGCTGTTCATCCGGATCGAAAGCCATGAATGGATAACCACGATCCTGGCTTGCATGCGAATGTCCATCGGCAATGCTTTTTACACAATGCGCCAACG
>NZ_JARTVO010000091.1:0-238 GCF_029625675.1 Mesorhizobium sp. WSM4884 | reverse complement strand
GGCGACCAGCCAGATCGCCCACGCCCTGTCCCTATAGGAGCAAAGCCAAATGTCGTCGTCCGCCGCCGCCTATATGATCAACGGCTTCGACCCGAGCACCGCCGATCGTCTGTCCAAGGAAGAGCAGTCCCTTATTGCCCGCCGGCGATCCCTCCTCGGTCCCTCATACAAACTCTTCTATGAGCATCCCGTTCACGTCGTGCGCGGAGAGGGTGTCTGGCTCTACGACAGCCAGAAC
>NZ_JARTVO010000090.1:0-241 GCF_029625675.1 Mesorhizobium sp. WSM4884 | reverse complement strand
CTCCAGCGGATTGCCGACGACATAGTTCCTGGTCTCGGCGACAAAACCTTCGACGAACTCGTCATAGACCTTTTCGTGCACATAGACGCGCTCGATGCCGCAGCAGCATTGGCCGGAATTGTAGAAGGCGCCGTCGACCAAATTGGCGACCGCATGGTCCATTTTGGCGTCGGGAAGGACATAGGCCGGATCCTTGCCGCCGAGCTCGAGGCCGAGCGTCATGAAGGTGCCGGCCGCGGCC
>NZ_JARTVO010000089.1:0-242 GCF_029625675.1 Mesorhizobium sp. WSM4884 | reverse complement strand
GCCTTCGCGGCGGCAACGACCCCGATGCCATTGTGAGCATCGACAAGGGCCAACGAGGGGCTCTCTTTTAGAACTTCCCATCGGGCTTGCGGGTCAACCAGCCGGTCTGCGATCCGCTTCTGGTAGACGCGCAGTTTGCGAACGCCCTGGTTGGCAGACGGATGGAAACGCAACTCGGAAAAGATCAGAGCATCAGCAAAAGTTGAGGCGTCTGGCTGCGATAGGCCAAAGCGCACAAAGGC
>NZ_JARTVO010000088.1:0-244 GCF_029625675.1 Mesorhizobium sp. WSM4884 | reverse complement strand
GCCCCGCGGCTGTTGGAATCTCCGTGACGGGCCCGAACTTTGGATCTTTGATGCGCAAGATCCTGGCGGCCCCTGAAGCGATCGAGGTAGCCGTGAGCTTCTTCTTCGATACCTGAACGATGAGCCAATCCGGGGGCTCTTCCTCTGTTGTGCCGGGGACCACAGGGCGCTTCGTGCTGAGCGCCGCGATCTCGGCGATAGGGGACCGCGTAGCAATAACGTCTTCTGGCGCAGGGAAAGGGAA
>NZ_JARTVO010000087.1:0-246 GCF_029625675.1 Mesorhizobium sp. WSM4884 | reverse complement strand
CATAGGGCGCGAGCAACGGCGCAAAGAGCGCCGCCAGCACCAGCAGGATGAAGACGACCAGGCCGATGACGGCGCCGCGGTTCACTGAGAAATAGTGCCAGAAGGTCTTGGAGCCGGTCAGCCGGTCCGGGCTGCCGGCGGCCATCGGGGCGATTTCGGTCGATTGGCTCATCACGCCGCCCTGATGCGCGGGTTGATGACGGCATAAAGCACGTCGACGATGAGGTTAACGGCCATGACGATGAG
>NZ_JARTVO010000086.1:0-246 GCF_029625675.1 Mesorhizobium sp. WSM4884 | reverse complement strand
ATTATCGATCCTCCACCTCATACAGGGTGCGGATCGCGCTGGAGATGAAGGGGCGTGCCTACACCTATGTGCCCCACCATCTGCGCCATGGCGAGCATCTCGAGCCCGCCTATCTCGCGGTCAATCCGCAAGGGTTGGTGCCGGCGCTGGTGCTCGACGACGGAACGCTTTTAACCCAGTCGCTGGCGATCATCGAATATCTCGACGAGATCGAGCCCGAGCCGCCGTTGTTGCCCAAGGATGCGC
>NZ_JARTVO010000009.1:187419-260087 GCF_029625675.1 Mesorhizobium sp. WSM4884 | reverse complement strand
CAAGCGATTCGTGTGTCATCCTCAGCGTAGAATCACAACCGATTCCGCGCCGCAACACCTATCTTAGCGCATATGCCGCAAGGGGGGGAGATTGGCCGTCATCGTTGCTTTCGCCAATTGTTAGGCGCTGGCGTAAAGGCTCCCACCCCCAAGCTCTTGCGGATGGCGAACGTCCATGGTGAGTGTTTCCGCGAATGGAGACCCCGATGCCCGACGCCGCCAATCATCTCACCTTCGCGCTGATCTGCCTCGGCATGGTGCTCACGCCCGGGCCGAACATGATCTACCTGATCTCGCGCTCGCTGTCGCAAGGGCCGAAGGCGGGGCTGATCTCGCTCGGCGGCGTGGCGCTGGGCTTCCTGTTCTACGTCGTGTCGGCCGCTCTCGGCATCACGGCGCTGATCTTCGCCGTGCCTTTCGCCTATGACGCGCTGCGCATCGCCGGCGCGCTTTACCTTTTGTGGCTCGCCTGGCAGGCACTGAGGCCCGGCGGCCGCTCGCCGTTCCAGGTGCGCGAGTTGCCGAAGGACAGGCCGCGCAAGCTGTTCGTCATGG
Source organism: Mesorhizobium sp. WSM4884 (assembly GCF_029625675.1). NCBI lineage: Bacteria > Pseudomonadati > Pseudomonadota > Alphaproteobacteria > Hyphomicrobiales > Phyllobacteriaceae > Mesorhizobium > Mesorhizobium sp. WSM4884. The sequence continues at coordinate 259,532 of NZ_JARTVO010000009.1, read as the reverse complement.
GGCTGATGACCAACCTGCTCAACCCGAAAGTAGCGGTACTCTACCTCTCGCTGCTGCCGCAGTTCATCAACCCGGCCAAGGGCCATGTGCTGTCGCAGCTTCTGGTGCTGGGCGTGACGCAGATCTCGATCAGCCTCACCGTCAACGCCGTTATCGCCGTGACCGCCGGCTCGATCGCCACCTTCCTTGCCGGACGGCCGTTCTGGCTGGTCGTCCAGCGCTGGATGATGGGCACAGTGTTGACGGCTCTGGCGTTGAAGATGGCGACCGAAGCGCAGCGTTAGTGCGCATTGATATTCAGGTGATGCCGGCCTGCGAACGGTGGCTTCCTGCGCTTCCGGCCTTCGCCGGCCGAAGCATTCACGAATGGCGCGGCAGCTAAATTAAAGGCTACGGCCGGCGTAGGCCGGTGCTCACGTACTCAAGTACGCTCCGCTCCGGTTCTCGGAAACCGCCATTCTCGACTCGGCCTGACCTGAATCTCAACGCGCACTATGGCCAAGTCTCTGATTACATCGGCCGGCGAACCGGCCGGATCTGCTCCGGCTCGACCACCTTGCGATAGAGGTGCCAGGTCGCGTGGCCGAGGATCGGCATGACGACGGCGAGCCCCGCAAACAGCGGGATCGAGCCGATCACCAGAAGCACGGCGACCGCCAGGCCCCAGAGCGCCATCTGCAGCGGATTGGCCATGACGGCGCGCGCCGAGGTTTCGATCGCCGAGACGGCGCCGACATCGCGGTCGAGCAGCAGCGGGAAGGCAATCACGGTGGTGGCCAGCACGACGACCGCGAAGATGAAGCCTGCCGCATTGCCGAGCAGGATCAGCGTCCAGCCCTTGCCGGTCGTCAGCACGTCGCGCAGGAAGGTGCCGACCGAAGCCGGCGGCTCGGCGCCGAACAGGCTGGTGTAGAGCGATTGCGCGGTGAACAGCCACAGAAGGAACAGCGCAAAAAGCAGGACGCCGATCACCGCGATCGAGGGCAGCGCCGGCGAATGGCGCACGTCCAGCGCATGGTGCCAGCGGCTGCTCATGCCGAGCTCGCGCCGGCGGCTGATCTCATAGAGGCCGATCGCCGCGAAGGGTCCGATCAGCGCGAAGCCGGACATCAGCGGATAGACGAGTTGAATGGCGTTGGAGCCCGACGACCACTGCGTCAGGATCAGGCCGACGATCGGATAGATCAGGCACAGGAACACATAGTGCGAAGGCTTGGCCCAGAAATCCTCGGCGCCGAGCCGCAACGCATCCCACAGATCAGACGTGGTGATGTGGCGCACCGCGGGCTGCACATGCATCCCTCGCGCGTCCGCCATGACATGAAAACCGGCCATTACCGTCCTCCGTATTGCTCGGGGGCGGTCACCGCCTGGGTGGCCGCCCGTGGCTGCCACTTCTAAGCCTTTGTCTTTATGCATGTCGTTTCCGCAAAACCGCTGCACACTTTTGCGCGACATGCATTAGAACGCGGCGATCATAGCCGATCTTCCGGGGAATGTCGCCGCATAACACGATTTTCAACGCCTGCCCGGCAAAAGCCATGATCGCCCGTATCAGAGGCCGCATGACCAGCCTGACCACCGATTCCCGCAATCTCGACAGACGCGCATTGCTCAAAGCCATTGGGCTCAAGGCCGCCGGCCTTGCGGCGCTCGCCGCCATTGCCGCCTGCACCAGCGTCTCGCTGCCGACCGGCGAAGGCGCCGGCGTGTCGTCCTCCGCTATCCCCACGTTGAGCACGATCCGCACGTCGGCCGGACTGCCGGCGCTGGTTCCGGATGCGCAGCTCGAACAGGCCGCACTCCAGCAGGCCGGCTACATGGCCTCGCGCGCCCGCATGAGCCACACCACCGGCTGGGGCAAGGATTTCGCCTCGCGCATGAAGGACAACGGCGTACACGGCGCAGCGGGCGAGAACATCGCCGAGGGCCGCTTCGACCTGCAAAAGCTGTTCGACATCTGGATGCATTCGGACGGCCACCGCCGCAACATGCTCGACCCGGATTTCAGCCGCTTCGGCCTTGCCTATATGCGCGACGGCCGCGACCCCAGCCTGCGCTACTGGGCGCTGGTGCTGGGGAGGTAGGCAAGTTGCGGTAGCGATCCTTCGCGCCCCCTCTGCCCTGCCGGGCATCTCCCCCACCGGGGGAGATCAGCCGTCACGGCTGCTTTCGCCAATCTTGAGCGCCGCAGGAATGAGCGCGGTGCCGAAGCTGCCAATCTCTCTCCTTGTGGGGGAGATGTCCGGCAGGACAGAGGGGGGGCGCTGTCCCGCCGACATCGACAAAAATCTGGAAATGAACGTCAATCCATGTGCGCTGCCGGCGCGCCGCCGGCCGGCGCGGCCTTCGGCTTGCGCAGCAGGATCACGAACGGAACGGCGACAAGCGTCATGACCATCAGGATTTTGAAGTCGTTGATATAGGAGATCATCATCGCCTGGACGTTCACCAGCCTGTCGACCTGCGAAAGCGCGGCGGGATCGCCGTTCGCTGCCGCCGGCGAGGCTGCCCACAGATTGGGGTTGTACGGGTTGATGAAGGCTCCGAGCTCGCTGTGGTTGATCTGCGTGTTCTGCACCATCAGCGCCGCGACCACCGACACGCCGATCGAGGAACCCAGATTGCGCACCAGGCTGAACAGCGAGGTGGCATCGGTGCGATAGCGCGCGTCGAGCGTGGCGAAGGCCACCGCCGACAGCGGCACGAACACCATGCCCATGCCGAGGCCCTGGATGACGCCGGACGAGATGATCAGCCAGTTGTCCATCTGCGGCGTGAAGCTCGCCATGGTGTAGAGCGACTGCGCGGTGAGCAGGAAGCCGATGGCGACCAGGATACGCGCGTCGATCCGATGCATGATGCGACCGACGAACAGCATCGAGATCATCGTGCCGATGCCGCGCGGCCCCAGCACGACGCCGATGGTCACGGTCGGATAGCCGAAGATGTTGGCAAGCATCGGCGGCAGCAACGACATCGAGGCTAGGATCAGCACACCCATGACGAAGATGAAGCCCAGCCCGGTCACGAAATTGCGGTCGAGGAAGATTTTTGGGTCGATGAAGGGATGCTCCGACGTCACCGTGTGGATGATGAACACCCAGAAGCCGGTGATCGACAGGCCGAGTTCGACCCAGATCTCGGTCGAGGAGAACCAATCGACCTCGCCGCCGCGATCGAGCAGCAGCTGCAGCGCGCCGACGCCGAGCGAGATCATGGCGAAGCCGAAGAAATCGAAGCTGCGCACGCGCTTGGCGACGGCAGGCAGATAGGCGGCCATGCCGAGGAAGGCCAAAATGCCGACCGGCAGGTTGATGAAGAACACCCAGCGCCAGTTGAAATTCTCGGTCAGCCAGCCGCCGAGCGTCGGTCCGAGGATCGGCCCCAGCATGATGCCGGCGCCCCAGATGGCCATCGCCTGGCCATGGCGCTCCCTGGGATTGATATCGAGCAGGAATGTCTGCGACAGCGGCACGATCGCCGCGCCGAAAACGCCCTGCAGCAGGCGAAAGAGCACCATCGTCTCAAGGCTCCAGGCGATGCCGCAAAGCATGGAGAAGATGGTGAAGCCGACGACGGAGGCCAGGAACAGCTCCTTGCGGCCGAGACGGTCGGCAAGCCAGCCGGTGACCGGCGTCATGATCGCGGCGGCGACGATATAGGAGGTCAGCACCCAGTTGATATTGTCGGGCGAGGCGCCGAGATCGCCGGTCATGGTCGGCAACGCGACGTTGGCGATCGTGGTGTCGAGCGCCTGCATGATCGTCGCCAGCATCAGCGCGACCGTGATCAGGCCGCGATGCGGCACTTCCTTGAAGGGTTCGGGCGTGCTCATGGTGGCGAACTTCCAGCAGGTAACAAAAACGTGTACATGGGGTTTCCGGGCGGCAAGGCCTTCCGTTGAGAGACCCTCATCGCGGTGGGACGCGAGGATCGATGTGGGGGTTACATCGACCGAAAGTCTCTGTTCGAGCGGATGCCTGCCGCCCGGAAACCTGAGGACCGACGGGTCCGTGCCGAAAGCTTCAGCTTGGATCGAGCCGTGAAGCGGCTCGTCTCAAACGCTTAGCTTTCCCACTCCTCCCATCATACCAATTCCCTGCTTCAACTCCCTGTTTCTAGGTCGCTATTGCGCCTGCTCGCCGGCCGTGGCGTGGCCGAAGATCGACGGCAGGCCGCGCGCCACACCTGTATCGACGGTGACCGTCGCGCTCATGCCGGTGCGCAGCGCCATCTTGGCGTCGGGGTCGGTCAATTCCAGGCGCACGGGGATGCGCTGGGTGACCTTGACCCAGTTGCCGGTGGCGTTCTGGGCGGGCAGCAGCGAGAACTCGGCGCCGGTGCCGGCGCCGATCGCCTTGACGGTCGCCTCGAAGGTCCTGCCCGGATAGGTGTCGACCACGATCTCCGCCTTCTGGCCCGGCTTCATATGGGTGAGCTGGGTCTCCTTGAAATTGGCGTCGATCCAGGTGTCGCCGGTCTCGACCAGCGCGAACAGCGGCGTGCCGACGGCGACATACTGGCCGACCTTGAAGGACGAGGCCTGGTAGACGACGCCGTCGGCCGGCGCCTTCACCGTGGTCTGCGCGAGGTCGTAGGCGGCCTTGTCGCGCGCGGCGATCGCCGACATCACGGTCGGATGCTTGTCGGTCTCGATGTCCGGGTTGCCGCCGAGCGCCGCCTTGGCGCTGACGATGCCCTGCTCGGCGACCGCCAGCTGCTGCTTGGCCTTGTCGAGGTCGTTGCGCGCCTCGTCCAGCGACGACTTGGCGTTGATGCCCTTCTGGGCGAGATCGGCGGCGCGGTCATATTGCGACTGCGCGTAATCGACCTCGCTGCTGGCCGACTTCTCCTGCGCCATCGCCTGGCTGTAGGCGGCGCGCAGCTGCTCGACATTGAGACGCGCGGCGGCCACCGCCGCGTCCGCCTGAGCCAGCGCGATCCGGTAAGGCTCGGGGTCGATGACGAAGAGGAGATCGCCCTTCTTGACCGTCTGGTTGTCGGCAATGCCGACCTTGACGATGCGGCCGGCCGTATCCGAGGCGATCGAAATCCTGGCCTGCTGCAGGTTGGCGTTCTCTGTTTCCTGGTAGCGGCCGCCCGTCACCCAGACATAGGCGCCGCCGGCGAACAGCGCGAGCGGCAGCGCGATCATCAGCAGGAAGCGGCCGGTACGACGCTTCTTCTTCGGCGCGGGCGCCGGCTGCGGCGCGGGCGCCACCGAAACCGGGGCGGGCGCGGGTTGCGCCGGGGCTTCAGCGATCGGCTCCGCCGACGCCTTGCCGATCGGCTCCGCCGACGCCTTGCCGATCGGCTGCGCCGCAAGCTCGGTGATGTTGTCTTCTATCTTGGCTGCCGCGTTCATGCTGCTGCGCCTTCCGTATTCTTCATCTTTTCCAAGGACGACGTTTCGCCGTCCGTCAGATTCTGTACGATCGTGTCGAGCACCCGGATCAGGATGCGGCGGTCTTCCGGCGACACGCCGGTGAGCGATTCCTCATAGACCTCGCCGGCAAGGCTTTTGACGTCGGCATAGGCCGCGTTTGCCTTCTCGGTCGGGAAGATCATGCGAACGCGGCGGTCGGCGGCGTCCTGGCGGCGCTCGATCCAGCCGCCCTCCTCCATCCTGTCGACCAGGCGCGAGACGCTGATCGGCTCGATCTCGAGTAGTTCGGCAAGCCGCGCCTGCGCCACGCCCGCCTCCTTGGCGACGCGGACGAGAAGCCGCCATTGTGCCGAGGAGAGGCCCAATCCACTGGCGCGCGCCTCGAAGCGCTTGCGCATGAGACGCTGCACGTCGTGGATCAAAAATCCCAATCTGTCGATGCCGTCCGAAACCATGAGCGGCATATATAATAAGCGTGCTTACTATTCAAGCGGAATGCATTGTTCCAGAGCCCGGCAAATCGCATGGCAGCCATGCGATGCGTTCATAGTTACCGGTCGGCAAAGAAAGGCTGTCAGGAAAGCGTGGCGAAGTCCGGGTCGGGTCCGGCCTTGAGCTCGAGCAGCCTGCCGATCACCCTTGTGCCCAGCGGCTGCCGCAGGCTCAGGCGCTTCGCCTCGGCCATCTGCACACCGAGCGGCGCAGCGCGATTGCGCTGGAAGAACTCGAATATCCTGCGGCGCGCAAAGGCTCTTGTCCTGGAAGTCGAGAAGATGCTGAAGCTGCCGTAGGACGGCACCACCTGATGATCCTTGGCCAGCGCCACGCCGAGGGCGAACTGTTCCAGCGTATGCGTGTCGACCTTCCCGAACAGTCCGCGGATGACGCGGTCGGCGCACTCGACGCTTGCCCGCATGTTCCGGTGCAGCCCCATCACCGCCGAGCTCCATAGCGGCGCGCTTGGCGACAGGACGAGATCGTCGTCCGCGAACAGGTCTTTCGGCAGGCCGGCAAGGCCCCGGTAGTGCGACTTCGGCGACCTGTTCGCCCGCCCTTCGTTGCGGAACAGAACCGCCCTCCCCGGCGTGACGCGGCCGATGTCGATATTGGGATTGCCGGTGAAAGCGATATCGCTGTCGATGTAGAGCACGCGCTCGAAGCCACGGTCCAACACGTCATGCATGACACGGTTCTTGATGCGGAACCAGTAGCGGCCTTCGAGCGACCAATCGCTGATCTGCTGCGGCGAGATCGGCACGATCTGGAACGGATAGTTTCGGAACAGCTCAGGACGATCGGTATAGATCACGATCGGACTGGCATCATCCTTGTAGGCGCTGATCAGCAGACCTGCAAAAATCGCGCTATAGTGATAACCAAGTCCGTTCCCATAAGCGATTATGACATATGCCTGCGACGAACGCTGCTCGACAGTGCTGTCATGGACAGCACCGAGCACACCCACACCAATTTCCATAAAACCCCACCTCTCGATTGCGCATTCACCGCAATCGAGCACCCCCATCTTACTTATACTGGGAGCAACCCAGCACCTAAACCCGGCCTTCACATAATGCTTTGTTCTTCCCTCAGTCAAGGGCAGCACTAGCTGGTCAGGATTACGTCAGCATGACATGCTCGACTTAAGCCAAAAGAATTGGCGAATGGAAATCGCCGGTCCATACACACGGTTTGCAGGCGATACAGTTTGCTGCGTAGATGCGCCGGCGCGAGGGGACGAATCCATGGTCGACATCTGGCAAGTGGGCATTGTGCCCGAATCGATCGGAAATGCTCTTGCCCCGCACGGTCTCGACAAGAGCCGTGTCGTCTGGCTGCCGCCGCAGGGATCGTTCCGCTTCGTCGCCGACCCGTTCGGCCTTTTCCATGGCGACCGTTTCACGCTGATGGTCGAGGCCTATGACTACCGGGTGAAACGCGGCGAGATCCATTACTACAGCTACGACCGGGACTGGACGCTTCTGGAGCGCGGCGCGGCCCTGAAGGAGCGGTTCCACCTCTCCTATCCATTCCTGATCCGGCAGGGCGAAGACATCTTCATGCTGCCGGAGGCTTACCAGAGCGGGCGGCTCACGCTTTACAAGGCGACCGAATTTCCGAAGGCATGGCAGCCGGTTGCGGTGCTGCTTGACGAGCCGGCGGTCGATGCGACGATCTTGCGCCACCAGCAGCGCTGGTGGATGCTCTATGCGCTGCATGGCCCCGACGGCCAAGACACGCGAGAGCTGCATGCCGCCTTCGCCGACAGCCTGACCGGCCCATGGCGCAAGCACCCGCAAAATCCGGTACGCACCGGCCGAGCATCGTCGCGGCCTGCCGGCTCGGCCTTCGAGCACGAGGGCCAGCTCCATCTCCCGACGCAGGATTGCGAGGCGGGCTACGGCACCGCCATCAACCTGTTGCGCATTGAGCGCCTGACGCCGGAGGAATTCTCGGCCGGCATCGTCAAGCGGCTGGCGCCGGAGGAGTGGCTCGACGGCTTCGACACCGGCCTGCACACGCTGTCGGACGGCGGCGGCGTCACGCTGATCGATGTCCGGCGCGTTGAGCGCTCACCGACGCGGCACCTGATCAAGCTGCAATACTGGTTGCGGCGACGGCTTGTGGCGATGCCTTCATAGCCGGGCGTCAACCGACTGAAAATTCACTGTGTTTTCGCTGTGCGCTGGCGTCGTTCGGCATGTTCATGATACAGCTGTTGCCGTGGATCGGGGGATCAACGCAATGCCGACGCTCTATGCGCTGAAGCCGGCTTTCCAGGACAGGCTGCGGCCGCTGGTCGGCAAGTTGGCTGCAATCGGCGTGACGGCCAATGGCATCACCATACTGGCAGCCCTCCTGTCCGTGGCAGCCGGAACGGCGATCGCGGCCTTGCCCGATTGGCGCGCGCCGCTCTTCCTCATCCCTGTCGTGCTTTTCGTTCGCATGGCGCTCAACGCCATCGACGGCATGCTCGCGCGGGAACACGGCCAGGCATCTAGCCTCGGCATGTACCTCAACGAAATCTGCGATGTCGTCTCCGACCTCGCGCTGATCCTGCCCTTTGCCGCCTTTCCGCAATTCGGTGCCTGGGGCGTCGTCGCCTTTGCCATCGCCGCGGCGCTCACCGAATTCGCAGGCGTGCTCGGCGTCGCCGCAGGTGTCGGGCGAAACTATGCCGGGCCGTTCGGAAAAAGCGACAGGGCGCTGGCACTCGGCGTGGTGGCGGTGCTCGCCGCCGCCGGGCTTTGGCCGGCCGCAGTCGCGCCTTTTGTGTTTCCGGCCATGGCTACGCTTTCGCTGCTGACCGCCATAAACCGGATACGCGCCGGTCTTATTGGCAGCGCCGGCTGAGCATCAAGCCATGCCGCCCGGGGGAAACGCCATGCTTCACGAACAGATCGCCACCGCGCCGGCGCAAAGCCTTGCCCGGCAGGCGCAGGAACGCACGTTCCGCAGCCATGACGGCACGGAGATCTTCTACCGTTTCTGGCCGGCGGTGTCCGCCGAGGCCAAGGGCGCGATCGTGCTCTTCCATCGCGGCCACGAGCATGGCGGCCGCATGGCGCATCTGGTCGACGAACTCGGCATGCCCGATTACGCCTTCTATGCCTGGGACGCGCGCGGCAACGGCCGCTCCACCGGCGAGCGCGGCTATGCGCCGTCTTTCGCGGCGCTGGTGCGCGATATCGACTGTTTCATGCGCGAAATCGCCGCCAGGGATGGCTTTGGCACGCAGGACATCGCGCTGATCGCGCAGTCCTTCGGCGCGGTGCTTGCGGCCGCGTGGGTGCACGACTATGCGCCGAAACTTCGCGCCATGGTGCTGGCCTCGCCGGCCTTCTCGGTCAAGCTCTACGTGCCCTTCGCCAAGGAAGGCATCGCGCTCTGGCAGAAGATCAAGGGGCGCTTCTTCGTCAATTCCTACGTCAAGGCGAAGCTGCTCACCCATGACCCGCTGCGCATCGCCTCCTTCGAAAACGATCCGCTGATCACGAGGCCGATCGCGTCGAACATCCTCGTCGAGCTCTACCAGCATGCGGCGCGCATCGTTGCCGATGCGCGCGCCATCACCGTGCCAACGCAGCTTCTCCTGTCGGGCAGCGACTGGGTGGTGCGGCACGCGCCGCAGCACGAGTTCTTCGTCAACCTCGGCAGCCGCATCAAGGAGCGGCATGTTCTGCCGGGCTTCTTCCACGACACGCTGGGCGAGCGCGACCGCGCCGAAGCTCTCGACCTGATCCGGCCGTTCCTCGAAGCGCGGTTCGCGGCGCCGGCAGAAGCCGTCGACCTCAAGCAGGCGGATATCGCCGGCTACACGCGCGACGAGGCCGACCGGCTTGCCTCGCCGCTCGATCTCCTGTCGCCCAAGGGCCTCTACTGGGCGATGAGCCGCGCCTTCATCCGCATCGGCGGCTGGTTCTCGCAAGGCATGAAGATCGGCGTCGGTACCGGCTTCGATTCCGGTTCTGCGCTGGACTATGTCTATGAGAACGAGCCGCGCGGTCTCGGGCCGATCGGCCGCGTGGTCGACCGCGTCTTCCTCGACGCCATCGGCTGGCGCGGCATCCGCCAGCGCAAGGCCAACATCGAGGAGCTGATCGGCTCGGCGCTGGCAACGCTTAAGGCCGCGGGACGGTCCACCAACATCCTGGACATCGCGGCCGGCCACGGCCGCTATGTTCTCGACGCGATCGCCAAAAGCCCGGAGCAACCGACCAGCGTGCGCCTGCGGGACTATTCCGACCTCAATGTCGAGCTCGGACGCAAGCTGATCGCCGAACGCCAATTCCCGGCGAGCGTGTCGTTCCAGCGCGCCGACGCCTTCGACGGCGATGGTCTCGCCGCGCTCGATCCGTCGCCGGACCTCGCCATCGTCTCCGGGCTCTACGAGCTCTTCTCCGACAATGCGCTGATCTCGCGCTCGCTTGGCGGCCTTGCCCGTGCCATGCAACCCGGCAGCCTGCTCCTTTATACCAACCAGCCCTGGCACCCGCAGATCGAGATGATCGCGCGCAGCCTGACCTCGCATCGCGGCGGACAGGCCTGGGTGATGCGGCGTCGAACGCAAGGCGAGATGGACCAGTTGGTCGAAGCGGCCGGTTTCGAAAAGCTCGACCAGCGCATCGACCAATGGGGCATCTTCACCGTCTCGCTCGCAAGGCGTGTTTAAATCAAGAGACAGCATGATGTCGTCCGAAAGCCGCTTCACACTTTTCGGCATTATGCTCTAGGACCACCGACGCATGCCGACCGGTGTCGAGCCCCCGCCGCTTTCAAGCCCAGCCGCCGAGCCCTATGGGCGGATCGTGATCGGGGCCGCGCTTTGGCTCGCCTTGCTCGCGCCGTTCTTCTATTCAACCTACGGCTTCGCCAACTGGCTGGCGTCGACGCGCGACCATGTCGGCAGCATCGTGTTCTCCTGGGAGCACCACGTTCCGTTCGTCGCCTGGACCATCGTGCCCTACTGGTCGATCAACCTGTTCTATGGACTGTCGCTCCTGCTCAACGACAGCAGACGCAGCGTCGACCGCCTGGCCGGTCGCTATCTCACCGCGCAGATCGTGGCCGTCGCCTGCTTCGTCCTGTTTCCGCTCACCGCTACTTTCGTGCGGCCGGCAACGAGCGGCCTGCCGGGCTTCCTGTTTGCCGTGCTCGGCGGCTTCGACAAGCCGTTCAACCAGGCGCCGTCGCTGCACATCGCGCTTTTGGCGATCATCTGGGATCACTGGCGCCTGCGCCTTGCCGGCCCGCTTTCGATACTGTGGCACGGCTGGTGTTTCCTGATCGGCACCTCGGTGCTGACGACCTGGCAGCACCATTTCATCGACATCCCGACCGGCGCGCTGCTCGGCTTCTTCGCGCTGTGGCTCTTTCCGGCCCAAGGTGAGTTGCCCTTCGCCGGTTTCCGCCTGACTGCCGACAGCAAGGCGCGGCGGCTTTCGCTGTGCTACGCGCTGGGTGCCGCCCTCGCGCTCGCGGGCACTGCGATCGGCGCCCCCTATTCCGCCGTCGCGCTCGTCCTTTTGTGGCCGGCTCTGGCGCTGGCCATCGTCGCCTTCGCCTATGCCGGAGCCGGCGCGAAAGTGTTCCAGAAGACGGCGGACGGCCATGTCTCGCTGGCAAGCCGCATCCTGCTTTGGCCTTACCGGTTGGGCGCTGGGGTCAACGTCTGGGCATGGACCCACAAGCTGCCGCCGGTCGCGGCGGTCACCGACGGCGTCTTCCTTGGGCGTTTTCCCGTTGCCGGAGAGGCCAACGGCTTCGCCACGGTGATCGACCTTGCCGCCGAGCTGGAACGGCCGCGCGGCGTGTCAGGCCGCTGGCAAAGCTTCGGCATGCTCGATCTCCTGCCGCCGCCGGCGGATGTGCTCGACCGGGCGGTGGCGGCGATCGAGCCGGCGCGCCGGCAAGGCACGGTGCTGGTCTGTTGCGCGCTCGGCTTCCAGCGCAGCGCCACCGTCGTCGCCCGATGGCTGGTCGCCACCGGCCGCTCGCATACGCCGGCGCAGGCGCGCAAGCAGCTCGCCGCCTCCGGCCGACCGGTGCATCTCCAGGCCGGACTGGATGAGCCGGCATGAGGGACGAAGCCTATCAGCAACGGACAACCGCCTTCGCCGCCATGCTGATCAAGCAGGCGGCGTGGCCGGCCGCCATCGTCATTGCCGGCGACAGCGTAGCGCCTCTGGTCACTTCGGCGCGCGGCGCGTTCCAGGCGCCGATCGCGGTCCTGGCGCTTCTGGTCGCGGCGGCGAGCGCAGTCGTGGTGCTGGGGCTTTCGGCACTTCTCGTCTTCGACGCGTTGCTGTTCCGGCTGATGGCGACGCACGCCGACGAGGTTTCCGGCGGCGCCGCGGTCGACGACATCCTGGCGCGCATGCGGCTGAAGCCCGCCGCCTCCTCGCCGCGACCGCTCGACGACCGCATCGCCGGAACGCGCCGCCTGCTTGCCCGGCAGCGCATCGCCTTCGCAATCTTCGTCGTCGCGTTCCTTACAGCAGGGTTCTGGATGCCCAGATGAGCAGGCTTGCGTTCCGGACCTTCACCCTGCTGCAGACGGTCACCTCCGTCGGCCTGTCGGCGCTGGCCTGGGTCGTGACCGGCGTGCGCCCGATCTGGAGCGGCAGCCAGCCGTCCGACCGGCAGCGCATCTATTTCGCCAACCATACCAGCCATGGCGATTTCATCCTTTTGTCGGCATGCCTCAGCGAGAAGGAGCGCGCCATAACGCACGCGGTGGCCGCCGCCGAATATTGGGGAAAGTCGCGGCTGCGCCGCTTCATCGCCGAGGACATGCTGTCCTCCGTGCTGATCAGCCGGCAATGGATGAGCCCGGAAGAGAACCCGATCTCCGTCTTGCTCTCGGTCCTCGACCAGGGCCATTCGCTGATCATCTTCCCGGAAGGCACGCGCAATATGAGCGACGAGCTGCTGCCCTTCCGCTCCGGGCTTTACAATCTGTCGATGGCGCGGCCGGACGTCGAATTGATCCCGTGCTGGATCGAGAACATGTCGCGCGTGCTGCCCAAGGGCCAGTTCCTGCCGGTGCCGCTGCTTTGCCGCGTCGTCTTCGGCGCGCCGGTGGCGGTGGCGCCGGGCGAGGAACGCCGCGCCTTCCTCGAGCGCGCCCGCGCAGCACTTCTGGCGCTCAATCCGCGCCCCGACCGAGACGATTGATGCGCCACGAAATCAGCATTCTCATTATCGGACTCTTCGTGGTGCTGACCACCGCCAGCGCCACCGCCGCCGTGTTGTCGGCGCGCGCGCCGAAGCCGCTGAGCGCGACGCTCGTCAACCTCACGCAGCGCATCAACGCCTGGTGGGTGATGGTGGCGCTGATGACGGTCGCCTTCTTCTTCGGCCGCTACGGCATGACCATCCTGTTCGCACTGATCTCGTTCGCGGCGCTGCGCGAATTCGTGACGTTGACGCATAGCCGCCGCAGCGACCATTGGGTGCTGCTCGGCATGTTCGGCATCGTCATTCCGTTCCAGTACTGGCTGGTATGGACGGCCTGGTACGGCCTGTTCGTCATCTTCATCCCGGTCTACTGCTTCCTGCTGATGCCGGCGATCACGGCGCTGCATGGCGATACCGAGCGCTTCCTGGAGCGCGTGTCGGCGCAGCAGTGGGCGATCATGATCTCGGTCTACTGCGTCAGCCATGTCCCTGCCCTGCTGACGCTCAACGTGTCGGGCTTCGAGGGCCGCAATCTCTTGCTCATCGCCTTCCTGATCATCGTCGTGCAGGGCAGCGACGTGCTGCAGTACATTTTCGGCAAGCTGTTCGGAAAACACCGCTTCTCACCCAACGTCTCGCCGTCGAAGACCTGGGAGGGCCTGATTGGCGGGCTGGTCGCGTCGAGCCTGCTCGGCGCGCTGCTCTCCTTCATCACACCGTTCTCGCCACTGCAGGCTTCGGCCGTCGCGTTCGTCGCCTGCACCATGGGCTTCCTCGGCGGGCTCGTCGCCTCGGCCATCAAGCGCGACCAGGGAGTCAAGGACTGGGGCCACCTGATCGAGGGCCATGGCGGCATGCTCGACCGGACCGACAGCCTGGTCTTCGCCGCGCCGATCTTCTTCCACATCGTGCGCTATTTCTGGACGATGTGATCGCGGCTAGAGCATTTCGCCGTTTCACGGAAACGGCGAACCGCTCTATCTCTTTGTTTTGACGCAATTCCGGACGGAAAACCGTTTCACACTTTTCCTGGAATTGCTCTAAAGCCGCCTGCGCATCAGCAGCGTGACGACGAAGAAAGCGCCGAGCGAGCTGGTGATGATGCCGCCACCTCCGTTTGTCAAATCGTTTCGACTTCGCTCCGTGCGCAATTCCGATCAAACTGGCAGTCGGCGCGGTGGCTAGTGTCGCCCCGCCAAATGCGAGGAGCCATGCACCCGACCGAGAAAGCGCTGTGGTTTGTCGAAAGCCATCTGCCGGATTCGATTTCGCTCGACGATATCGCGGCAAGCAGCGGCATGTCGCGCTTCCACGTGACGCGGGCCTTCGGCGCGGCCACCGGACGGTCGGTCATGGGCTATTTGCGGGCGCGACGGCTCAGCGAAGCGGCGCGCAAGCTTGCGGGCGGCGCGCCCGACATCCTGTCGGTCGCGCTCGATGCCGGCTATGGCTCGCACGAGGCGTTCACGCGGGCTTTCCGCGAGCAGTTCGGCACCACGCCGGAACTGGTGCGCGCGCAAGGCTCGACCAAAAATCTCGACCTCGTGGAGCCGATCCTGATGGACCAGTCCTTCCTCAGCAATCTTGAACCGCCGCGCTTCGAAACCAGCCGGCCCTTCCTCATCGCCGGCCTCGGCGAGCGCTACAGCTGCGAGAGCAGCGCCGGCATCCCGATGCTGTGGCAGCGCTTCGGCCCCTATATCGGCAACATTGCCGGCGAGATCGGCGACGTCGCCTATGGCGTCTGCGTCAATGGCGACGATGCCGGCAATTTCGACTACGTCGCCGGCGTCGAGGTGAGTGATTTCTCCGACCTTCCCAAGGAGTTTTTCCGCGTGCGGGTGCCGGCGCAGAAATACGCGGTGTTCCCGCATCGCGAGCACATCTCTACCATCCGGCGCACCGTCAACACGATCTGGAACAAATGGCTGCCGGCCTCGGGACACGAGATCGCCGACGCACCGGAATTCGAGCGCTACGGGCCGGAATTCGATGCGCATAGCGGCAATGGCGGGCTGGAAATCTGGGTGCCCGTGAAGGGCTGACGCCCTCTCCTTCTCCCCTTGCGGGAGAAGGTGGATTGGCGCGCAGCGCCAAGACGGATGAGGGGTGTTCCAGCGGAGTGAGACGCTGGCGTTCCCTGGAACACCCCTCATCCGACCGAGCTTCGCTCGGCCACCTTCTCCCACAAGGGGAGAAGGAAGAGGCTACAGCTCCAGATTCCAGGTCTGCCCGACCAGATCCTTGCCGAAGGAATGGTGGCGCTCTTCCTCGACCAGCTTGAAGCCCGCTGCCTGGTAGATGCGGCGGGCCGAACCGAGGATGTCATTGGTCCACAGCGTCAGCGTCTTGTAGCCCTTGGCGCGCGAAAAGGTGATGCACTCGTCGACCAGCCGCCGGCCGATACCGAGACCGCGCGCAGAAGGCTCGACATAGAGCAGCCTGAGCTTCGCCACCTTGGGCGATTTGCGGACGACGAAGACAGAGCCGACCACTTCGCCTTCGCGTTCGGCGACCCAGCTGCGCTCCCATTGCGGGACGAAGTTCTTGACGAACTCGCCGAGGATTTCGGCAACCAGCGCCTCATAGGTTTCATCCCAGCCATATTCCTGCGCGTAGAGCAGGCCCTGGCGATGCGTGATCCAGCCGATGTCGCCGACCTGCAGCGGCCGCAGGATATAGGGCACCTTGGGTTCGGGGTTGTCGCCGAGCAGGTCCTGCACCGTGCGCATGGCCTTGACCAGCCGCTCCCGGTCGGCGGGCGCCAGACGATCGAGCAGCGCGCGCACCTGATTGTGCGAATCCTGGTTGAGCGGCGCGAAGGCTTCCCTGCCCGCGGGCGTCAGCGCAATCGGCGAGCGGCGCGCATCGGCCTCCGAAGCGGCGCGCTCGACCAGGCCGCGCTCCTCGAACTTCTTCAACAGGCGGCTGACATAGCCGGGGTCGAGACCGAGGTCGCGCACCAGGTCGCTGGCGACGAGCCCGTCGCGATGGTTCAGCTCGTAGAGCACCCGCGCCTCGGTCAGCGAAAAGCTGCTTTTCAGCCAGACCTCGTCGAGCACGCCGATCTGGCGGGTGTAGAAGCGGTTGAAGGCGCGCACCGCATCGATGCGCTCCTTGCCGGGATGGTCCTGGATGGTCATGGGAGTTCCTCCTGTCGCGGACAGGATCGGTCATTTAGTTGACTGAGTCAATAAAATGGTTGCGGCGAACGTTTGTAAGCTGGCGGGACAGCGCCCCCCTCTGTCCTGCCGGACATCTCCCCCACTTGGGGGGAGATCGGACGTCACGCCGGCCTTCGCCAATCTTCAACGTTACAGGAAGGGCGAAGCGCCGAAGCTGCTGATCTCCCCCCTTGTGGGGGAGATGTCCGGCAGGACAGAAGGGGGCGCGAAGGAATGCGACCGAACGCGTTTTTGGGCGGACGAATTCACCCCATCGGCAGCGCCGGCCAGAACTCGACGATGCGCCCGGCGGAAAACACCGCAAGCGAGCCGAAATGCTGCAGCACGGCCTCGCTCTGCGTCGGCCTCAGAAAAGCATAGTCCCCCGGCTTCACATCCATTCCGGCCGGCAGCCCCATGAACTGCTGGTTGGACGACAGACCGATCAGGCCGTTCGGCTTCATGCCTTCGGGAAACAGCGGTTCGGCCATCCACCTGCCGCCATAGAGATAGCAGCCCTTGCGCGGGAAGAGGCCGAGCGCCTGCAACGTTTTGGACAGCGCCGCCGGGCCGGGCAGCACCGGGTCGAGCGCCTTCAGGATCGGCGTCGCGATCAGGACCGCAGGCTGGAAGCCGTCGAGGCCTGGCGTGTCGAAGTCGCTGGGCAGCACGAAGGCCGAGCCGATCGAGACTTCATTGGCGACGCCGCCGCCATGCAGCAGCGCCGTCTTCGAACCGCCGATGTTCAAGATGCGGCGCCGGTCCGGATCGAGGCCAGCCACGAAATCGGCGGCCTTGGCCGATGCCTTCTTCAGTGCTCTTTCGGCGCCGCCGAACAGGCCGGGAATTTCCGGCGCATGCGCCTCATAGGCCATGACGCCTTCGCATCGCAGGCCTTTCGGAATCGAGAGCGCCTTGATCTCGGCCGGGCTTGAGAACCCGCCGCGATGCAGGCCGACGTCGACCTCGAAGGCGAAACGCAGTTCGGTGTCGAGCGCAGCGGCCAGCGCGCCGTATTCGGCCAGCCGCTCCGGCGTGTCGATCAGCCAACACACGCGCGACCGCCAGTCGGCGCCGCCCCTAGTGAGCGCGGCGCCGGCCGCACCGGCCGGCATCGGCTTGCCGAAGAGCAGTTCGCCCTCGGGAAAGGCGTCGAGCACGGCCTGCGTCACCGGCGGGTGGAAGGTCATGAAGCGGTTGGTTTCAAGCGCGCTCGCAATATAGGAAAGCAGCGGCAGGCAGGGCAGCGACTTGTCGACGAGGCGCACGGCAAGGCCCGGCGCCAGCCTTTCCTTCACCAGCGCGATGTTGGCGTCCAGCCGGTCACGGTCGAGCACCAGACAGGGCCGAAAGATATCGGCCGCCTTCAGCGCCTTCGACAGCTCGGCGAAATAGGCGCTCATAACTCGATGCCGAACAGGCCGGCCATGTAAGGCGACACGAGACGGTTCTCGGGGTCGATGTCGCGTCGCACCGCCATCGCATCGACCCAGCGCGGATAGAGCTTTTTGAAGTCCGCCGCCTTCAGGTTGTGCATCTTTCCCCAATGCGGCCTGCCGCCATATCTCAGGAAGATCGGCTCGGCGGCGCGCATGAATGGCAGCGGGTCGTTCGCCGCATCGTGGTGGATGGCGATCGAGCAGGTCAGCCTCTTGTGGAAGGGCGAGAGCCAGAATTCGTCCGGCGCGACCGAGCGCACCTCCATCGGGAAATAGACTTCCGGAAAGTGCTTTTCCGTCAGCGCGATGATCTCGGCCAGCGCCTTCGGACCGTCCTCGTAAGGCAGGTGGTACTCCATCTCGTTGAACCGGGTGCGGCGGTCGCTGACATAGACGTTGAGCCAGTCCTGCACATAGTCCTCGGACGGCACCTTTCTCACCGCGCCCCTGATCAAGGCGCGGCGCAGCGACGGCAGCCAGCGCAAAACGGTGCGCAGCTTGCGCAACGTCGCCAGCCCCTCCTCGTCGTCCTCGGTGGGCCGCGGCGTGGGCGCGGCGTCGCTTAGATCGCTAGCTATGAATTGCGCGTAGCCGGAAAACGGGATGTAGTAGAACTCGGCCGAACGGTGCGCGGCCATCATCGTCTCGAAGCTTTTGAGCATGTCGCCGATCGGCAGCACCCATTTGCGGCGGCGCAGCCGGTAGGTCGCGATGTTGTTCATTGTCACTTCGGTGAGCACGCCGAAAGCGCCGAGCGCGACGCCTGTGGCATGGATCATATCCGGATCCCCTGCCCGGCTGTATTCGCGCAGTTTTCCTTGTCCGTCGACGAACTGCACCGTCTCGAGCTGCGTGTGATAGGCGCCCAGCGTCGGACCGGAGCCGTGCGTCGCCGTGCCGAGAGCGCCGCCGATCGCCTGGCGGTCGATGTCGCCCATATTGGGAAGGCCCTGGCCGATGTCTTGCAGGATCTGCATCAGCGCGCCGAGGCGCGTGCCCGCCCTCACCCGCGCCCGGTTGGCGCCGGCGTCGTGCGAGACCAGCCCCTCGATCTTCTCCAGCGAGACGATGGTGCCGTTCGACTGCACCAGCGGCGTGAAGGAATGGCCGGCGCCGGCAACCCGCAGCGGACCGGGCGCCGAGCGCACCAGCTCGGCCAGCTCGCCCGCATCGGCGGGGGTAGCGATGAGCTGGGGGGCGGCTGTTACGAAACCCGACCAGTTGCTCCAGGAATTCGCCATCGTCACCTCCGCTCAGGCTGGAACGCGCCGCCGCCCGGCCAGCACGAAAACGCCGAGCAGCGCCACGCTGGCCAGCGCGCTTGCCGCGGCGAATTCCGGCACCGGCCAAAAATTCTCGCCGTCGATCAGCAGCGACGCGGCGATCGGGCCGATGGCGAGGCCGAAGAGCTGCGCGGCCGGCACCAGGAGCACCGCCGTTCGCGTCTCGTCGGCGGTGATCGCCATGCGGATCTGATAGGGCACGATGAAGAGCAGGATGAAGCCCATCACCAGCACGACAGCCCAGAAGACCGAAAGCTCGGGGCCGGACGCGAGGACCGCCGAGCTGATCGCAGCCACAGCGCCGATGCCGGCGATGGCGAAGCGGTAGTCGATACGCGCTTCGAACACGGTCGCGGTCATGGCGCCCACCACCTGCGCGGCGAGGCTTGCCGAGACCATCAGGCCGACGGTGCGGCCGTCGATACCGAACTCGGCGCCGAGCGGCTCGAGGAAGGCCCAGACGGCGCCGAAGAACATGAAGTAGCAGAAGATCGACAGCAGCGCGGCGATGGCCGGCACGGTGAGCACGTTGGAAAGATGCTCTTCCTTCGGCAGATCGGCATAGTCGTCCGGCACGATCCATGCGGCGATAAGCGACAGCAGGCAGACGATGCCGAGTGCGATGAAGCCGCCGGCAGAGCCAGCCGCAGGCACCGCATAAAGCGCGAGCAGCAGCGCCAGCGCGCATTGAGCCAAGGTCTGCAGCGTGACGAAATAGCCGCCGATACGCTCGGCTCGGCGCGAGCGGGCGATCAGCTCGGTGGCGACGGCGA
This sequence comes from Mesorhizobium sp. WSM4884, assembly GCF_029625675.1. NCBI lineage: Bacteria > Pseudomonadati > Pseudomonadota > Alphaproteobacteria > Hyphomicrobiales > Phyllobacteriaceae > Mesorhizobium > Mesorhizobium sp. WSM4884. Next base: position 239,804 of record NZ_JARTVO010000009.1, on the reverse strand, counting down.
CCAGGCCGCCCTCGGCAAGGCCTGCGAGCATGCGCGCGCCGATCAGCGCATTGGGACTTCCAGCATAAGCCGTCCAGAAATTGGCGAGCGCCAGCAGGATGAGGAGCAGAGCGCTCTTCCAGCGCATGTTGCGAGCCGGCAAGAGCATCGCCACGATCGCCGATCCGATGGCGATCGCGATCATCTCGGCGGTGGCGACCAGTGCCAGTTCGTCGCCGGTGACATGGCCTTCCGCGTAGAGCGCGCCGAGCAGCACTGGCTGGAGTCCCAGGATGAGCAGGCCGACCGAACCGATCCACAATGCCGAGGCGAGTTGCAGGCCGGTCGGATTGCCGACCAGCCAGTCGCCGTTTTCGGCTTGCGCGACATCGGTGACGGTCACGAAGCGCCTCCCTTGCAGCCCGAATGAAAAGCTGACAAGTTGTCAGCATTTCACGAAACTGATACTTGATCAGTTTCCTGTCAACCGAGAATTCACAGCTCTCGCGAGAGATTTGGTGGATGAGAGAAGCAAAGGCGACGGAACCCAGGCGCAGGCCGAAGCAGGAGCGCAGCCGCGAGCGCATCGATGCGATCCTCGCCACGACCATGCGGCTGATCGGCGAGAAAGGCATCGACGCGGTGACGATGAAGGAAGTCGGCGCGCTGGCCGGCGGGCCGATCGCCACGGTCTATCATTACTTCCCGAGCAAGTCGGCGATCCTGGCCATGCTCTACGAGCGCTTCTCGGAAGAGAGCCGCGCGCGGCTCTCCGAGATCATCGCTGATGTGCGGCACCGCGACGACGTGATGCCGGCTGCGGACCGGCTGCTCGACGACTATCACGGCCGCGTCGCCGGAGATCCTGCGATCCAGGACCTGCAGAACGCGATCCAGGCCGACAAGGCGCTCAAGAATCTCGACATCGCCGAAACGAGGCGACAGGCGGAGATGTTCTGCGATCATGTCAGCCCGCTGATCGAGCCGGAGCGGCGCGAGGCTTTCGCACGCATAGTCTTCCTCATCTTCCAGCTCGCCGGCGGCGTCGTGCGGCTGGCGCTGACCCAGGACGAAGACGAGGGGCGGCGCACGATCGAGGACTACCGCTCGATCATCCATGCGCAGCTGCGGTTGTTTTTGTAGAACAGTTCGCAGCCCGCAAACGCCGGCGCTCACCCCCCTCTGGCCTGCCAGAGAGGGGTGTAGTCCCTCCAGCGTCAATAAGATCGCTCACGAATCCAGCTTCGGTCCGAGAATCTCCACCAGCCAGTCGACAAACACCCTCACCCTTGGCGACAGTTGCCGGCTGCGCGGATAAAGCACCGAGATCGGCGTCGGCGTCGGCGGAAAATCCGAAAGCACCTCGACCAGCCGCCCGGCCGCGATATCGTCCGCATATCGAAGTTTTGGCGCCTGGAACAGGCCGAAGCCCAGCCGGACCAGCGCAGCACTGGTATCCGAATTCGACACCGTGACCCGCGACGGCAGCACGATCTCGCGGACCTTGCCGTCGACGGTGAATTCCAGCGGCATCACCTGCCGGGTGCGGGAGGAGATGAAGCCGATCATCATGTGACCGGCCAGATCGTCCGGCGTGCGCGGCACGCCGTGGCGTTCGAGGTAGGCGGGGCTCGCGACGGTGATCTCGCGCGCGATGCCGAGACGGCGCACGATCATGTCGCTGTCGGGAAGTGTGCCGGCCCGGATGACGCAATCGACGCCTTCGCGCACGAGATCGACAAAGCGGTCGCCTTCGCCGATATGCACCGTCAGGCCCGGATGTCTGGCGAGCAGCGCCGGCAGTTCCGGCAGCAGGAAGGTGCGCGCCATGTGGCCGTTGACATCCACACTCAGCCTTCCGCGCACCTCATGCGCTCCGAAGCCGCCTTCGGCATCCTCGATATCGGCGAGGATGCCGATGCAGCGCTGGTAATAAGCCTCGCCGTCGAGCGTGGTCGTGACGTGGCGCGTGGTGCGGCGAAGCAATTGCACGCCGAGCCGCTCTTCGAGCTGCTTGATCGCGGCGGTGGCGCTGGAGCGCGGCAGGCCAAGGTCGGCGGCAGCCGCGGTGAAGCTTCGCCTTTCCACGACGCGGGTGAAGAGTCGCATGCTGTCGAACCTGTCCATCGATGATTGTTCGCATAATCTGAATAGAGTTGGCAATCCTGGCCAGATTATATCGCTCACTCAGCCGAATATATGGATCTCCATCACAAAGAGGAGATTTCACCATGGCCATTCGCCCCATCGCTCTCATCACCGGCGGCAGCCGCGGCCTCGGCCGCAACACCGCGCTGAACCTCGCCCGCAAGGGCGTCGACGTCGTCCTCACCTATCGCTCGCGCGCCGACGAGGCGAAGACCGCCATCGCCGAGATCGAGGCGGCCGGCGGCCGCGCCGCGGCGCTCGAGCTCGACACCGGCGCCGTTGCCAGCTTCCCCGCTTTCGCCGCGGCGCTGAAGAAGACGCTCAGGGAAATCTGGCAGCGCGACCGCTTCGACTATCTCGTCAACAATGCCGGCACCGGCCTGCGCAAGCCGATCGCCGAGACGACGGAGCAGGAATTCGACACGCTGATGAACATCCACCTCAAGGGCGTGTTCTTCCTCACCCAGGCGCTGCTGCCGCTGATCAACGATGGCGGCCGCATCATCAACATCTCGAGCGGGCTGGCGCGCTTCTCTGTCCCGGGTTCGGCCGCCTATGCGATGATGAAGGGCGGCGTCGAGGTGTTCACGCGCTACCTCGCCAAGGAACTGGCCGCCCGGGGCATCACCGCCAACACCGTGGCGCCCGGCGCGATCGAGACCGATTTCAACGGCGGCCATGTGCGCGACGACGCCGAGATCAACCGCATGGTGGCGAGCGTCACCGCGCTCGGCCGCGCCGGTGTCGCCGACGACATCGGCCCGATGATCGCCTCGCTGCTGTCGGAGGACAATCGCTGGGTCAACGCCCAGCGCATCGAGGTGTCCGGCGGCATGAACATCTAACGCGGACTTATCCGCTCCGGTCCGCCCGTCATTCGCATCGCGCCGTGCTTCGCCGCTGTTTGCCGGCTAAACACGGCGCTTCTATTTTGACGGCACCTGCGATCCGACTTTTTCGGCATAGTGTCATGGCGAGAAAAATTTCGCGCCGTTGCCCCTTGCAACGCGCCTTGACACTCGCAAGCCGCCAGCCTATTTCAGCGCCACGTTAGCACTCGCCCCAGGTGAGTGCTAACTTATATCCGGCGACCTCGCCGGATGGAGGAACAGTTCTCACCGTTCTCATTCGAGGAAGACAACATGGCAAAGTCCAAGTTCCGCCCGCTTCATGACCGCGTGGTCGTTCGCCGGGTCGAATCCGAATCCAAGACCGCCGGCGGGATCATCATCCCGGATACGGCGAAGGAGAAGCCGCAGGAAGGCGAGATCATCGCCGTCGGCTCCGGCGCTCGCGACGAAAGCGGCAAGCTCGTGCCGCTGGACGTCAAGGCCGGCGACCGTGTCCTGTTCGGCAAGTGGTCGGGCACTGAAGTCAAGCTCAATGGCGAGGACCTTCTGATCATGAAGGAATCCGACATCATGGGCATCATCGGCTGATCATCGGCCTCTCCATCAACTGAATTTTCGGGCTCTGTCCGAGCCCCTGTCAGGAGCTAACTATGGCTGCAAAAGACGTAAAATTCTCCCGCGACGCCCGTGAGCGCATGCTGCGCGGTGTCAACATCCTCGCCGACGCGGTGAAGGTGACCCTCGGTCCGAAGGGCCGCAACGTCGTCATCGACAAGTCGTTCGGCGCGCCGCGCATCACCAAGGACGGCGTCACCGTCGCCAAGGAGATCGAACTCGAAGACAAGTTCGAGAACATGGGCGCGCAGATGGTGCGCGAGGTCGCCTCGAAGACCAACGACATCGCCGGCGACGGCACGACCACCGCGACCGTTCTCGCCCAGGCCATCGTCCAGGAAGGCAACAAGGCCGTTGCCGCCGGCATGAACCCGATGGACCTGAAGCGCGGCATCGACCTCGCCGTCGGTGAAGTCGTCACCGCTCTCGGCAAGGCGTCGAAGAAGATCAAGACTTCCGAGGAAGTCGCCCAGGTCGGCACGATCTCGGCCAATGGCGACGAGTCGGTCGGCAAGATGATCGCGGAAGCGATGCAGAAGGTCGGCAACGAAGGCGTCATCACCGTCGAGGAAGCCAAGACCGCCGACACCGAGCTGGAAGTCGTCGAAGGCATGCAGTTCGACCGCGGCTACCTCTCGCCCTACTTCGTCACCAACGCCGACAAGATGGTCGCCGATCTGGAAGACGCCTACATCCTGCTGCACGAGAAGAAGCTCTCCAACCTGCAGGCCATGCTGCCGGTCCTGGAAGCCGTCGTTCAGACCTCGAAGCCGCTGCTCATTATCTCGGAAGACGTCGAAGGCGAGGCTCTGGCCACGCTCGTCGTCAACAAGCTGCGCGGCGGCCTGAAGATTGCCGCCGTCAAGGCTCCGGGCTTCGGTGACCGCCGCAAGGCCATGCTGGAAGACATCGCCATCCTCACCGGTGGCCAGGTCATCTCGGAAGACCTCGGCATCAAGCTCGAGAACGTCGGCCTCAACATGCTCGGCCGCGCCAAGAAGGTGTCGATCTCCAAGGAGAACACCACCATCGTCGACGGCGCCGGCAAGAAGGCCGAGATCCAGGGCCGCGTCGCCCAGATCAAGCAGCAGATCGAGGAGACCACCTCGGACTACGACAAGGAGAAGCTGCAGGAGCGCCTGGCCAAGCTCGCGGGCGGCGTCGCGGTGATCCGCGTCGGCGGCGCGACCGAGGTCGAGGTCAAGGAAAAGAAGGACCGCGTTGACGACGCTCTGAACGCGACCCGCGCGGCCGTGGAAGAGGGCATCGTCGCCGGCGGCGGCGTCGCCCTGCTGCGCGCTTCGGGCAACCTCAAGGCCACCGGCGCCAATGCCGACCAGGAGGCCGGCATCAACATCGTTCGTCGCGCGCTGCAGGCTCCGGCCCGCCAGATCGCGGCCAACGCCGGTGCCGAAGCCTCGATCGTCGCTGGCAAGATCCTCGAGAACAAGGGCGGCACCTTCGGCTTCAACGCCCAGACCGGCGAGTATGGCGACATGATCGCCATGGGCATCGTCGACCCTGTCAAGGTCGTGCGCACCGCTCTCCAGGACGCGGCCTCGGTCGCCGGCCTGTTGGTCACCACCGAGGCCATGATCGCCGAGGCTCCGAAGAAGGAAGCCGCCGGCGGCATGCCGGGCGGCATGCCTGGCGGCGGCATGGGTGGCATGGGCGGCATGGATTTCTGAGGAAATCCATAAGCACGCCCATCAACTAACAATGCTCAAGCCCGCAAGCGGGCTTGAGTGGCGGCATGGATTTCTAATCCAGGCTATCTGGCTAATGCATACGGAAAGGGCGCCGAGCGGCGCCCTTTTTGCTAGGGCCGCTGCTTACGCGGCGCCCTCCGCCTGCTGCGCAGCCTTACCGGCCAGCACTGCGGCTTCAACCAGCGCAGCGACCTCGTCGGCAACCGTCGAGACCGGCGTGCGGTCGCGGGTGGCGCGGGCGATCACCATCAGGCCCTCGAGCGAGGATTCGACCAACAGCGCCAGCGCCTGCGCGCGCCGCTCCGGCACCCCTGCCCTGACGAATGCCTGGCGCAGCAGGCCGATCCACTGCTCGAAGGCGGAGCGGCAGATCTCGGCCAGGTCCGGAACATCGTTCGGCGCGTCGAGCACGACGGGCGCGACCGGACAGCCGAGCGAGAACTCGTTGTCCTCCAGCATGCGCGCGACCGACTGATAGATGTGATGGACGGCAACGGCTGGATCGCTTTCCTCTGACAGCGCCGCGCCCAGCCGCTCGGTCACATCGGCGACGCTGGCGCGCGTCACCTCGATGACCAGTTGGTCCTTGCCGCCCGGGAAGTGGAAATAGAGCGAGCCGCGCGGCGCGCCGCTGGCGCTCAGAATGTCGTTGAGGGAGGTGCCGTGATAGCCGCGCTGCCTGATGAGCAGCGCCGTCGCCTCGATCATGCGGGTGCGTGTGTCCGTCGCCACATCAACCTCAATGTCAACCTCTGTCAGGAGTGCGCATTATAGGGCTTGCCGAGAATATGACAATCGGTCTACATAATATGTAAATCGGTCTACATACTGGAGGCGAAAATGCGAACCTATCGACTGGAGGGGCAAGGCGGCATCGACAAACTGTCGATGCGCGAGGAGCCGGCGCCTGAGCCTGGGCCGCATCAGATCGTCGTGCGGGTACGCGCCACCTCGCTCAACCGCCGCGACACGATGATCCTCAACGGCACGTATCCGCTGACGCCGCAGCCCGGCATCGTTCCGCTGAGCGACGGCGCCGGCGAGGTGACGGCGATCGGCGACGGCGTCACACGCTTTGCGGTCGGCGACCGCGTCACCGGCAGCTATTTCGCGCGCTGGGTCGACGGCCGCATGCATCCGGGCGTCGTCGACCAGCTCGGCTGCACGCTGGACGGCATGCTCTCGGAATATGCCCTGCTCGACGAGCAATGGGCCGTGCGGTTGCCCGACCATCTCTCATGGCAGGAGGGTGCCACCTTCACCTGCGCCGGGTTGACCGCCTGGAGCGCGCTGACCGCCGCCGAGATTCCGAAGCCCGGACAATGGGTTCTGGTCATCGGCTCAGGCGGCGTCGCAGTGTTCGCGGTGCAGTTCGCCAAACTCATGGGCTGCCGCGTCGCCGCCGTCACCTCGCGCGACGAGAAGGCCGACAGGCTGCGGGCGCTTGGCGCCGACCTCGTCATCGCCGCGGCCGAAACACCGGAATGGGGCATGAAGCTGCGCGAGGCGACCGGCGGCATCGACCTCGTCGTCGAGACCGGCGGTCCGGCCACCTTCGCGCAATCGCTGATCGCAAGCTCCCTTTACGGACGCATCGTGCTGCTCACCGTGCAGGACCAGAAAGGTAGGTCGGTCGAGATTCCAGGCCCCGTCTACCAGCGCAGCCTCGCCACCATAAGCCGCATCTTCGTCGGCAGCCGCAGCGCTCTCGAGACGATGCTCGCCGCCGTCGCCACGCATCGGCTGAAGCCCGTCATCGACGGGATCTTCCCCTTCGCCGAGGCGCGCGAGGGCTACCGCCATTTCCAGCGGGGCGACGTCTTCGGCAAGGTCGTCGTCGACGGCGCCTGACCGATCAGAGAGGAGAACAGCAATGACGATCCGCGACGCTTCGGCCGAATGGCAAGGCACGCTCAAAGAGGGATCCGGCCGGTTGCGGCTGGGCAGCGGCGTGTTCGAAGGTGCCTATTCCTTCCCATCCCGCTTCGAGAACGGTCCGGGCACCAATCCGGAGGAACTGATCGCGGCCGCCCATGCCGGCTGCTTCTCGATGGCGCTGAGCGCCATTCTTGGCCGCGAAGGTCACATCCCGGCGAGCATCCACACGATTGCCAAGGTGCATCTGGGCGCCACCACGGCCGGGCCGACCATCACCCGCATCGAACTGGAGACGGAAGCGCGCGTCGCCGGGCTGGCCGCGGATGATTTCGAGCGGCTCGCGCAAGCCGCCAAGGCGACCTGCCTGGTCTCGAGGGCGCTGGCCGGCGTCGCTGCGATCACGCTCAAGGCGAGCCTCATAGACAGCTGAAATGGAAGGAGAATATCCAATGACCCAGGAATTGGTCCTCGACGTCGCCACGGCCAAACGCTCTGCCGAAACGGCCGAGATCATGCGGCGCTACAACGACGTCTTCCAGCGTCACGACCCGTCCGCGCTCGTCGAACTGGTGGCGGATGACTGCGTGATCGAGAACACGACCCCGGCGCCGGATGGCGCCCGCCGGACCGGCAAGGCCGCCTGCGTCGAGCTGTGGTCGGCGATCGCCACCGCGCCCGGCACGCGCTTCGATCTCGAAGAAACTTTCGTCGCCGGCGACCGGGCGACGATCCGCTGGCGCTTCTGGAGGGCCGACGGCAACTCGCTGCGCGGCGTCAACCTGATGCGCGTCGCGGACGGACGGATCGTTGAAGCCATGGGCTATGTGAAGGGATAGGGCCTGGCGCGGAAGGCCGCGCTCGGGCCCCGCCCGAAATCCCCCCGCCAAGGTCAGGATTCCGGGCAACTCGCTTTACCGCGCGATCCTGTTGAGCTTCACGAAGGTCTTGGGGCTGCGCTGGATCGTCTGGAAGATCACGCAGTAGCGGTCGGTGAGCTCCATCAGCTGGGTCAGCCGGTTTTGCGGAGCGTCCGTCTCGATGTCGAAGCGCAGGCGGATCTCCTTGAAGCCGACCGGCACGCCTTCGGTGACGCCCAGCGTGCCGCGAAGATCGACGTCGCCCTCGGCGGAGATTTCGGCCGACTGGATCGGAATCTCCAGCACGGCGGCGGCAGCCCGCATCGAGACGCCGGCGCAGGCGATCAGCGCCTCCAGCAGCATGTCGCCCGAGCAAAGCTCCTGCCCACTGCCGCCGGCCTTCGGATGGATGCCTGCCAGAGCGAGGCCGCGGCCGGTCTCGACCTTGCATGTCACCTTGGAGTCGTCGGCGCTGCCCTTGGCCTTCAGCGTGAGAAGCGCCGCCCGGGCATCCTTGCGATAAAGATCCTTGATCGGCTCCTGCGTGGCGCGAAATGTCGCGATGTCCATGCATATTCTCCTGTCGTTGAGTGTGGTTCGTGGAGGTCGTGCGTCATCGCCGGGCTATTCCGGCAGGCTCACGCCGGAGCCGCCGAGCTCGACCGGAAAATCCTTGAGCTTCGGCAAGCCGTCCTTCATCGGCAGGACCGTCTCGGCGTAATTGACATGGACGCCCGGCGTGAATGCCACCGTCGGTATGGTGGCCGCATAGACGTCGACCAGGCCGAGCGGCGGGTGATCCGTCATCAGATGACCGCCGCATTTGGTGCAGAATTGGCGCTCGCTCATCTTCGACTTCCCGAAGCCGGACAGGAACTCGGCACCCTTGGTGACCTTGACGTTCTGCGGCTTCCACAACGTGAAGGCGTTCACGGGAGACGCCGACCACGAACGACAGGAACTGCAGTGGCAATAGCCCATCGCCTCGGCGGTTCCGTGCACTTCGATCTCCACGGCGCCGCAAAAACACCCGCCCTTGTGTACCGTCATGACTTACATCCTTCCTTGAGTTCGATTGCGCTCGAGCGTCCGGTTTGGGGACGAAGCTCGGCACCGGCAGGGTTTAAAGCTTCCGGCCACGAACGGAATGACGCGGCGTCCGCCTCGCTTGACAGCGCGTCCGGAACTCGAAAGGGATGTCGCGCGGCTAGAGCGTTTCACCGTTTCACGGAAACGGCGAACCGCTCTATCTTCTTGTTTTGACGCAATTCCGGACGGAAAACCGCTCACACTTTTCCTGGAATTGCTCTAGAGCGTTTCACCGTTTCACGGAAACGGCGAACCGCTCTATCTTCTTGTTTTGACGCAATTCCGGACGGAAGACCGCTCACACTTTTTCTGGAATTGCTCTAGCGGGACTTGGGTGGAATGGCCGGGGACGCTCTGTCTGACCTGTTGAAAACGGTGCGCCTTACCGGTGCGACGTTCTTCGACATCGAGGCTCAGGACCCATGGGCGGTCTGCTCGCCCGCCCCTGCTGCGATATTGCCGAGGATCCTGCCCGGCGCGGACCACCTGATCTCCTACCATGTGCTCACCGAGGGCCGCTGCTTTGCCCGCATCATCGGCAAGGAGGCGATTCCCGTGGAGGCCGGCGAGGTCGTGGTCTTCACCAACAGCGACCCGCATATCATGTCGAGCACGCCCGACGTTCGGGCCGATCCGCCGACCGCGGATGTGCTGGAGATCGCGGCCGCCAGCCAGACGCCGTTCCCCATCAACTTCGTCAAGGACGGATCGTTGTCGGCTCGCCTGGTGTGCGGCTATCTCGCTTGCGACGCCCTGCCCTTCAATCCGCTGCTCGAGGCGCTGCCGCCGGTCATCAAGGCCGGGGACGTGAAGGGCGATGGCGGCTGGCTCGGCCAGTTCATCAAGCTCGCCGTATCGGAGGTCGCGGAAAAGCGGGCGGGCAGCGAGACCGTGCTGACCAAGCTCAGCGAGCTGATGTTCGTCGACGTCCTGCGCCGCTACGTGGAATCGCTGCCGCCGCAGCAAACCGGCTGGCTGGCGGGCCTGCGCGATCCGCATCTGAGCAAGGCGTTGGCGCTGATCCACGACCGACCGGCGCATAACTGGACGGTGGAGGCGCTGGCGCGGGAAGCCGCGCTGTCGCGCACAGTGCTCGCCGAACGATTCACCAGGCTCGTCGGCATGCCGCCGATGCACTATCTTGCCAAATGGCGTATGCAGATCGCCTCTGAGCTGCTCAGCGCCGGCAACATCAACGTCGCGAGCATCGCCGCGGATATCGGCTACGAATCCGAGGCGGCGTTCAGCCGAGCCTTCAAGAAGATGATCGGCGTGCCGCCCTCGGCCTGGCGCCTTGGCGTTCGGCCCGCGCCTGGTTTCGGAAGCCTCGTCGCTTCCGAAACCGATGGCGAGCCGGCCGCTGCGAATTAGCGATCCGCCAGCGCCAGCTTGGCGCCGAGCATCACGAAGGCGCCGGCGAAGGTGCGGCGCATCCAGGTCAGCACCATCGGCCGCGACACGACGTGGCTGCGCACCGAGGCGGCGAACACGCCGTAGATCGCGAAGACGACGAAGGTCATCAGCATGAAGACGCCGGAGAGCTCCAGCATCTTGCCGAGCGCGTGCGGCTCCCCGATGCTGACGAATTGCGGCAGGAAGGCAAAGAAGAAGATCGACAGTTTCGGGTTGAGGATGTTGATCAAGATGCCGGAGGTGACGATCCTGGCGGCGGAGCGCGGGGCGACGTTCTCGTCGACGCTCAAGCCGCCTTTCTCCTTCAGCGTGTTCCAGGCCATGTAGAGCAGATAGGCGACGCCGAGATATTTCAGCGTCTCGAAGGCGACGGCGCTGGTGTGCAGCACCGCGGCAAGGCCGGTGACGGCGGCCGCCATATGCGGGATGATGCCCAGAGTGCAGGCGAAGGCGGCGACGATCGAGGCGCGCGCGCCGCGCGAAAGGCCGGCGCTCAGCGTGTAGAGAACGCCGGTGCCGGGCGAAGCGACGATAATCAGCGACGTCAACAGGAATTCGATGCTCACGGTTTCCTCCACGGCCCTGCCCGCGCGGCAAGGTACCGGGAGGTGTGAAGCTGGGCAAGCGGGCGCGAGAGCGTAATCTCCCCCCAAGTGGGGGAGATGGCCGGCAGGCCAGAGGGGGCGCGAAGGATCGCTACCTCTGCCCTCTTGGCCGAGAATCTACTCCGGTGTGCGACGGAAGCTCAGTTGAGACGCCGGCGGGACAGCGCCCTCCTCTGCCCTGCCGGGCATCTCCCCCACGAGGGGGGAGATTGGCAGTTCGAGCGCCAGCCCATACGCCGCCCTTGCCATCAGGCAGTCGTCGCCGCCGGGCATGCAGGCGCGGCAGACATGCGGGCGGACTTCGTAGATCGCGCAGGCCGTTCCCTTGCCCACCTCGCCGCCAAGCGCGGCACAGCGGCCGCCCTCGCAACGCATGCCGGACTGATCGGCGGCGACCAGCTCTTGCGGGATGCGATCCAGCTCGGCATCCTCCTCGGTGGAGAAGCGCGGCCAGTCGGCCGAATAGGCGCAGCAGGCGCCGCAGCTCTGGCAGTCGAAGGCGGCGGATGCGTCCGTCAGGCTCAGGAAGGAATGGTCGTGCGGCAAGGCGATCCTCATGTGGGCAGTGCCTTTAGCACAGAGCCCGGAAACGCGCCCACGCCGACCGAACAAGATTTTTTTATTTTGCCGGGAACCCTTTCGCCGGCTGCGAGTTTTGGCCCTGTCGCTAGCAGTTCACGAGCAATCGAGAAAGGCTGACGACAAAGACGCCTCCCGCGCCGTGAAAAGCGCGAGAGGCGTTTTTGCTTTCGGCCTCACATGATCGTGCTCATCATCGGCAGGATCTCATAGCGGAAGCCGCGGCCCGAACGCACCGTCGGGTCGCCGTCGGTCACCGCTCTGGCCTCGGCCTCGCTGCCGACGCGCAGGATCAGCAGGCCCCAGGGATCGGCGATAGGTCCGGCCAGCATCATAGTGCCGGCGCGAAGCTGGCCGCGCAGATAGTCGGCATGCGCGTTCATCAGCGCCCTTTCTTCCTCCGTCATGGTGAAGGCGAAATCCGGCCTTGGCGGGATCATCCGGCAGTGAAAGACCGACGGCGGTTTGGCACAGGTCTCCTTGGACAGAAAATCGCCGAGCCAGCCCAGCACGCGTTCCCAGCCGGAGCCGTGGTCGCGGCAGGATTCCTTGCGCGAACCGAAGCCGTCGTGGCGCAGCGTCAGCCGGGTGCCGTTTTCCACCGGCTCCAGCGTGTAGGTGACGGTCGTGACGTTGTCGCCATCCCACGGCGCTATCCAGGTCATCATTAGGCGGTGCGGCGGCTCGACCTCGATATGTTCGCCGCCGACATTGAAATCGCGGCCATCTGCGCCCCTGCCTTCCGAGCGCCAGGCGCCGCCAGGCCGGACATCGGCCGTATGTTTCGTCGTCCGGTACATGTCGTCGGCGCCCCACCAGAGCGGGATCTGGTCCTCGGCGGTGATGGCGCAAAAGACGCGCTCGGGCGGCGCGGCGATCGTCACGGTGGCAAGGATGGTGCCGGCGGAGATATCGGCGATCGCGCGCGGACTGTCGCTGCTGGCCATCAGTCTTCCTCCCGATTGGCGCTCTCCAGATAGGATTTCAGATTGCCGAGGCTGTGCTGCCAGAAATCGCGGTAAGGCAGGATCCAGTCGGCGACATCCTTCAGTTCGGCCGGCTCCAGCCGGTAGACGCGCTCGCGCCCCTGCCGTTGCTCGGAGACGACGTTGAGCTCGCGCAGGATCCTCAGATGCTTGGAAATGGCCGGCCGGCTTTGCGAGAAGGCGGAAGCCAGTTCGTTGACCGGCGCCGGCCCCTGACGCAACCGGTCCAGGATGGCGCGCCGTGTCGGGTCGGCGATGGCGCGGAAGACGGAACGGTCCTGCTCAGCTTGCGGCATGATACGTATCCATTTGGTTACGTATTATGCCGAAACGCGGCACCGGTCAATTCTTCTTGCCCAGTGCCATCCGCGCTTGAAAGCAATTCAGCGCTCCTGATCGGTCGGGCGGATCAGGATCTCGTTGATGTTGACGTGCGGCGGCTGGCTCACGGCATAAAGGATGGCGTTGGCGATATCCTCGGCGGTCAGCGCTTCCATCGTGGCGAGGCGGTGCTCGAGTCCGGCCTTGAATTCCTCGTTGGTGATGTGGTCGGCGAGCTCGGTGCGCACAAGGCCGGGCTCGATGACGGTGACGCGCACCTTGTCGGCATAGACCTCGCGGCGCAGCGACTCCGAAAAGGCGACCACGCCGAACTTGGTCGCCGCATAGCCGCTGGCGCCGGGATTGGCGACGCGACCGGCGACCGAGGAGACGTTCACGATGTGCCCCTTGGCGGCCTTGAGATGCGGCAGCGCCGCCTTGGTGGTGGCCATCAGGCCGATCAGGTTGAGCTCGATCATGCGGCGCCAGTCGTCGAGATCGGCCTCGGCCGCGGGCGCCAGCAGCATGACGCCGGCGTTGTTGACGAGGATGTCGAGCCGGTCCCATTCGGAAACGACCTTGTCGACCATGGCGGTAACGTCGCCGCCCTTGGCGATGTCGGCTGCGATGGCGAGCGCGGTGCCGCCGGCTTTGTCGATGCGGCTAGCCAGCGTCGCCAGGCGATCGATGCGGCGGGCGGCAACGGCCACCTTCGCGCCGGCGGCGGCAAGTGCGGCGGCGGTCGCTTCGCCGATGCCGGATGAGGCACCGGTGACGAGCGCGACCTTGCCGGCGAGTGAGGAGTTAGAGGATGTCATGTGAAATCTCCGGAATCCGCCCGACCCTTCACATAGGCCGTGCCGGAGTTTCTTGAAGTCCCGCCATCAGAGCAGTTGACGCAATTGCGGCGAAACCGCCGCGCGCTGAGAGCTAATCCTGCTCGTGAGGCCCTGGTTCGGGCCAGGGCTCCCTGGCGGCCTCCGCATACCAATGCCGCATCGCCGGCGTCGCCAAAATCGCATCGACATAGGCGCGGGTGACGGGCGCGAGCTCCCCGCCATAGGTGTCGAAGCGGGTGACGATGGGCGCATACATGGCATCGGCCGCGGTGAAATGGCCGAACAGGAACGGGCCGCCCCGGCCATATTGCTCGCGGCATTGCCGCCAGATCGCCTCGATCCTCGCCCGCTGCGCCTCGCCCTCGGCATCGAGCGGCTTATGGGCCTTCGGCCGGCGCAGATTCATCGGCCAGCCATAGCGAACCTCGCGGAAGCCGGAATGCATCTCGGTCGCCACCGAGCGCGCCAAGGCACGGGCGCCGAGATCGTCCGGCCACAGCTTTTTCTCCGGAAAGAGCTCGGCCAGATATTCAAGGATGGCAAGGGTTTCCCAGACGATCCTGCCATTGTGATTCAACATCGGAACGAGGCCAGTCGGCGAGACCTTGGCGAGATTGGCCGCGGTCTCCGGCGTGCGCAGCCGCACGAAGCTCTCCTCGAAGGGTATTTCCAGGTGTCGCATCGCCACCCAGGGCCTGAGCGACCAGGACGAAAAGCACTTGTTGCCGATGTATAGGGTGAACTCAGCCACGGTGTCTCCTGATGCCGATTGCGGCGTCAAGCTAAAGCAATTCCAGAAAAAGTGTGAAACGGTTTTCCGCCCGCAATTGCGTAAACAAGAGATAGCATAGGCTTCCCGCCGAAAGTCCCGCCGCGAGCCGGCAGGTCGGCGGAACCCGAACGTTGTCGGTTCGTTGTCGTGTCGGATGCGGCCTTCGCATCCATCTCCATTCCAGGCCCAGGAGATGCGGATATGGTGAACAGGGATCAGGTCGTCGGAGTTGCCAAGCAAGTGAAGGGCTCGGTCAAGCAGGCGGCCGGCAAGGCCACGGGCAACCGGCGCATGCAGGTGGAAGGCGTGTCGGAAAAGATTGCCGGCAAGGTGCGCAAGGCCTATGGCGACGTGAAGGACAAGGTCCGCAAGGCGCTCTGATCCCGCAAAAGGCCGCCTCCAGGCGGCCTTTTTCATGCCTCGAACTGCTTGGAGAACGCATTGGTGAAGGCGACCTCGCCATGGTCACCGGCCGCCTCGCCCAGTACGACATCGAGGTTGTCATCGGTCACCCGCGCCAGCGCGAAGCCGCCCATATAGGCGGCCTTCGGCTTGATGAGGTCCAACCCGTCGCGCTGGTAGATCATCGGCACCTCGTGCTGATGGCCGTGGAAGATGGCAATCACATTGTAGCCTTTCAGCACGCCGACCAGCGCCTGGCGGTCGGCCTCGCCCCACCAATGCGGGCGGCCGATGCCGTCGTCGTCATAAGCGCGTTTTGCCGGATCCCAGCGCTCAATCGAGAAGGGGTCCCAGCCGTAATGCTGGAACAGGATCACCGGGCGGCCGTCGGCGGCATAGGTCGCCAAATCCTGCTTCAACCAAGGCAGGCTGCTCAGCGCGCCATGGCCGGTATCGCCGGCGAAGCGATGCGTCTGGACGAGGTGCAGGCCGCCCCAGTCCCAGGAATAGCAGTCGGTGTCGACGTCATAGTTCGTCGCCGGCACCGGCGGCTTGAAGAAGACGCCTGGGCGATGGTTGACCTCGACATAGTCGCGCATCTCGCGACGGTACCAGTCGACATGGCGCTTCGGTCCATTCTGGTCGAGATCGTGATTGCCGAGCCCGACATAGACCGCAATGTGAACGCGATCCGGCCCGATGCCTTGCTGGTAGCGCTGGCTGAACTGCAGGAGTTGCGTGCCCTCGCTCGGCTGGGTGATCTGGCCGCCGCCGTCGTCGGTGATGTCACCGCCGGTGACGAGGCCGAGCGGCGTGCCGATGCGCCTGCCTGCCGAATGCAGGCCGGTGGCGGCGCCGCTGATCTCGACCGGCCACTCTTTGTCCTCGATTGCGTTCAGCGCCGCCACATTGCGCAGCAGCGCGGCGTCGGTCTTGCCTTCCTGCTCGCAATGTGGGTTCAGCTTGCGCGCCATGCGGCAGGCATGGATGTCGGCGATGAACAGGAAGGTCGAGTCGATCGGCTGGATGCGCCGGCCGGTCTGGGCGAGAGCCGCGCGCGGCAAGCCGGCGGCCATGGCGATGCCTCCCATCCGCATGAGGAAAGCGCGGCGCGAGGTGGTTGCTGGCAAGCGGCGATTCATCGTCACACGATTGAACATCGCCGATCACGCTTCGTCCAGTTTTGCCCTCCGGTTTTGCCGCTAGGAGCTTTTCATGCCAGGGCATGAAAAGCTCCTAAAGCGCCTCGCGATCTTTCAGATCGCTCCATCGCTTAGGTCTCCGATTTTACGCATGTCCTTGTCCCGAAATCGGTTCCCACTTTCGGGAGACATGCTTTAGGTCGACAGGGCAGCCGCGGTCTGGCATTGCTCACCAGGCAACCAGGGCGGGCAGAGGAGGACGCCATGAAGACCACCACGATCGGCTTCGTGTTTGCCATGCTGGCGCTGGCCGGTTCCGCCAAAGCAGCCGACTGCGTCGACGCCAATGCCGCCAAGGCCGGCTTCGTGCTGGAGAAACCCGGCATCCGCAGCGAGTTCCGGCCGGCGCCGGGCGGCATGGTCGCGGTCGTCAACGACTACCAGTCGCAATCGCCGCAGACGCAGTATCTCTATGCCGGGCTGATCGAGGTCTTTCGCGATAGCGACACCGGCCGACTGTCGATGATCCCGCTCGGCGACATCAAGAAGCTGTTTCCGCTGAAGGCCGGCGCCAAGAGCAAGACCGAGTTCGTGCGGCTCTCGGCGAAGAAGACGCCGAAGGGCACGGAAACGCTGGCGCTGAACGTCAAGGGCAGGGAAACCTACAAGCTCGGCGACTGCAAATACAACGTGCTGGCGGTAAACGAGACGATCGCCGGCGATTCCGGCGCGGTGGTCGACAGCTTCACCGCGCTCTATTCGCCGGATCTGCAGGCAGTGCTGGCGCGACGCTATGACGAAGGGAGCAACGCGCAGAGCGAGGTAGGATTCGAGACGATCAAGCCGCTGAAGGAGTGAGGTCTGGCCGCAGGGCGAGCAATGAGACGTCGGCAGACCCGGAGGGGTTGTCCCGCCAACTTCAGCGAATTGGCTGCCGTCGCAACACTCTGCGGCGTCGCTTCTCTGGCAATGCGCTCTGCGACGGCGACGACCCGGAACTCTCCAACCCCGCTAGACACTCCCGCAACACGCCAGCGTCCTGCGCCGTCTTGGCCATCGACATGGCGCCGGAGTAAGCCGCGACGGTCAGCGCCGCGAAGCGGTCCGGATCGGTCCCGCCCTCCCTGCCAATCCGCTGATCGTCCCGCACCTTGTCGGCGATCGCCTGCCGCCAGCCGGCGAAGATGGCGGCCAGCGCCAGACGGAAATCGGCGTCGGCGAGCGATAGTTCGTGCGCCAGGTTGTTGAGCGGGCAGCCGCGCACAAAGCCCTGCTGTTCGAGGTCCGCCGCCACCGCCTCGAACACGGTACGCACACCCTGGCGTGCCGAAGGCGCCGCCCGCAGCGGAGCGACCCAGGTTTCCTCGACCGCTGCCGCCACGCGTTCCTCGATCACCGCCAGCGCCAGCGCCTTCTTGGTCGGGAAATGATGATGCAGCGCACCGCCGGTGACGCCGGCCGCCGCCATCAGGTCGCCGAGGCTGGAAGCGTGATAGCCGCGCGCCTGGAAGGAGTCTTCCGCCACGTCGAGCACGCGGCGGCGCATGCCCTCGGGATCGTTGGTGCGTTTTTTGCGCATTGCCATCTCCTCCTGCTCCCCTGTGGGCCCCTGTGGGAGAAGGTGCCTGAACGAAGTGAAGGCGGATGAGTAGTGCTCCAGCTTGGCAAGGATAGCGACCCGCCCAGCACCCTTATCCGTCTCAGCGCTGAGCGCCAATCCACCTTCTCCCAAAGGGGGAGAAGGGAAAGGAACGATAGCAGATTGACAAAACAGGACAACCGGTTTGTTTTGCGAAACAGGACAAACACCCTGTTTTGGAGTCGACAATGAATCTTGCTCGAAATGCCGCTCGCCTTGCATCGCCGGTCGTCGAACTCCGGCAATACACTCTCAAGCCCGGCCAGCGCGAAACGCTGATTGCGCTGTTCGACCGGGAGTTCGTCGAGACGCAGGAGGCGACCGGCATGACGGTCATCGGCCAGTTTCGCGACCTCGACCGCCCCGACATGTTCGTCTGGCTGCGCGGCTTCGAGGACATGGAGACCAGGAAGAACGCGCTCACCGCCTTCTACGAAGGCCCGGTCTGGGCCGAGCATCGCGACGCCGCCAATGCGACGATGATCGATTCCGACGACGTGCTGCTGCTGAAACCGGCATGGCGGGGTGCGGGCCTCGACCTGTCAGGGTTGCAGCGGCCGAGCGTCATGGAAGCCGGAAAACCAAGCCAGGATGCCGGATTAGCCGGAATCGTTGAGATTTCGATTCATCATATGCGCGCAGGCACCGAGGCCAGCTTCGCGGAACGTTTCCGGACGGAGGCGGTTCCGCAGCTCGCGGCAAATGGCGCGCGGCTGCTCGGCGCCTTCGTCAGCGAGCATGCCGAGAACACTTTTTCACGCCTGCCGGTGCGGGTCGGCGAAAATGTCTTCGTCGCCGTCACCGGTTTCGACGACGAAGCGGCGCACGCCCGATGCCAGGCCGCCCTCGCCGGTTTGCCGGCATGGCAGGATCTGCGGAAAGCTTTGGAGCCGGCCCTGAGGAAGCCAGCCCAGGTGCTTCTGCTTTCGCCGACATCACGGTCACTGCTCGGCCGGTGATCCCTTTCAGGAAGGCAGCCTGCCGACGGATGCGCGAGGCAGGCCACCTCAACGCCGGTTCGGCTGCTACGGCTTGACGGTAAGCTCGGTCCACATGCCCGTGGCGAAGTGGCCGGGGACATTGCAGATGAGCACGTATTTGCCGGGTTTCAGGTTCACGGTAAGCGTGCCCGAGGCGCCCGGGTCGAGTTCGGAAACCTCTCCCTTGTCGCCGGCCTTGTCCTCATCGACCCGGTTCTCGGCATCAATATAGGGAAGCGGGTCCTTGGGATTCGCTCGATACATCACGATCATTTCGTGGATGGTATCCTTGGACGTATTCTTCACCTTGAACGTGATCTTGCCGGCCTTCACCGTCGCGGGCTTGGCCGTCATCCCCATGGTTGCCTTCGACATGTCGAGATTTGGCGTTCCATAGGCGAAGCCGGTAGTCATGGGCGTGTTCGCCCCTTTGTCCCACAACGAAACCTCAACGGTGCTGGCGGCCTGGGCCGTAGCAGCCATCGCAACAACCGCGGCAAACCCCAGTGCCGCACTCTTCACCATCGTCCTCACAGCGAAATCCTCCCGGCAGGCACCGATGGAACCGACACCGGCAATCGACCGCTTAAGGGCCGTGAAACCAACGAGCAGCCCAACGGTGGCCTAATAGTTGCACCTACGGCCAAACTCAGCCTTGCGCTGGATCAAACACCGGGCGACGGCGGCTATACCGCGAATGAGGCCTAAGCCCGCGAGCCGCGGTCTTCGGTGTTGCCCCACTCCTTGAATCCGAGCTGGCTGACCTCGGCGAGGATCTGCTCTCGGATCCAGCGATGCGGCGGCTCGTCGTCGTGGCGGGCGTGCCAGTACATCCTGACTTCCGGCACGGCGATGCCGAGCGGCGGCTCGTAGAGCATGATCGGCAGGCTCCTGGCCGCGGAGACCGCGAATTGCCTGGGGACTGCGGCGATGTAGTTCCCGCTGGCCACCGCCAGCACGACAGCCTGGAAATGCGGCAAGGCAAGGCTCACTCGGCGCTTTCGCCCGATCCTGTCGAGCGCCTCGTCGGTGGAGCCCGACATCGAACCGTCGATGGACCGGAGAACATGAGGCAGATCGCAGAACAGATCCATCGGTAGAACTCCGCCATCCGCGATCCCGGCCTGCCCGACCGCGGCGTTGTCCTTTGCGGCAATGATCACGAACGGCGAATGGAACAAAGGCGTACTAGAGACCCAATCGGCAACCTCCAGCGGACGTTCGAGCGCGGCGTCGATCTCATCCTCCTGCAGCAGCTTCGAAACGTCGCCGCGCGCGCTGTCCAGAAATCGCAGCGACACGGCCGGCGCCATCGCCGCGATGCGCGCGGCAAAGGGCGGCATCAAGAGCATGGAGAAGAAATCCGCGCCCATGAAAGTGAAGGTCCGTTCCAGTCTCGCCGGATCGAAGTCCTTCGCCGGCTGGAAGGCACGCTCGATCTCGCGCAGCGCCGCTCGCACCGGCCCGGCCAAGCTTTCGGCACGCGGGGTGGGCACCATGTCGTTGCCGCGGCGGACGAAAAGCTGGTCGTTCAGCGCGTGGCGCAGTCGGTTGAGCGCGGCACTCACGGCAGGCTGGCTGAGGCCGATCTGTTCGCCGGCGCGCGTCACGCTTTTTTCGCGCAAAAGCGCGTCGAGCACCCTCACCAGGTTGAGATCGAGCGCATTCAAATTCATCGCATCAATTCAGCCCATACGATCATTCGATTTCCGTCGCCCGCCCCTCCCTGGTTATGTCGCTCAGACGCCGCTTGGCGGTCCAACACAAGGCAGAGACAGCATGACAATGATCAACAGCGCCATCGCAGGCAAGGAACTCCTTTGGTTCAACAACACGCTCGTCGCCGTCCAGGTTTCGTCGGCTGACGGCGAGGACGGCATCTGCGTCATTGAGCACCGGCTGCCTTACGGCGATTCCCCGCCGCTGCATGTGCACAGGAACGAGGACGAGGTGTTTCACATACTGGAAGGACGCATGCGCTTCGTCATCGACGGCCGCGAGCGGATCGCCAGCGTCGGCGGAACGATCATCGCCCCGAAAGGGCTGCCGCACACATATCGGGTCGAGTCCCCGGACGGCGCGCATACGCTTACGGTCACGCGCGGTTCGGATTTCGAGACTATGGTTCGCCAGGCAAGCCGGCCGGCAGAACGGCCCGAACTGCCGCAGCCGACGGTGCCGACGCCCGAGATGATCGCGACGCTGACGAGCCTTTGCGCGGAAAACGGCATCGATCTCGTCGGGCCACCGCTGGGGTGAGAGCCGATCCTCCCCCTTGTTGGAGAGATCAGCCAGCCTTCAAACCGATTTGCATTCCCCTCGCCTTCAATCTCCGCTTGATGCCATTTGTGCAACGCGATACGCCCTTGCGCAAATCGACAACCGGAGACTTGCCGTGGGCGCTGAAACGACCAGAACCGAAACCGATACATTCGGTCCCATCGAGGTGGCGTCCGGCCGCTACTGGGGCGCGCAGGCGCAGCGTTCGCTGGGCAATTTCAAGATCGGCTGGGAAAAGCAGCCCGCCTCCATCGTGCGCGCGCTCGGCATCGTCAAGCGCGCGGCAGCCGAGGTGAACATGGAGATGAAGCGGCTCGACCCGGTTATCGGCAAGGCGATCGTGGACGCCGCGCAGGAAGTGATCGACGGCAAGCTCGACGAGCACTTCCCACTGGTCGTCTGGCAGACGGGTTCCGGCACGCAGTCCAACATGAACGCCAATGAGGTGATCTCCAACCGGGCGATCGAAATGCTCGGCGGCGTGATGGGCACCAAGAAGCCGGTGCATCCGAACGACCACGTCAATATGAGCCAGTCGTCGAACGACACCTACCCGACGGCCATGCACATCGCCTGCGCCGAGCGGGTCGCGCATCATCTGATCCCGGCGCTCCACCACCTGCACAAGGCGCTCGACGCCAAGGCCCGCGCCTTCAACCACATCATCAAGATCGGCCGCACCCACACGCAGGACGCCACGCCGCTGACGCTTGGCCAGGAATTCTCGGGCTATGCCGCTCAGGTCGCCTCCTCGATCAAGCGCATCGAGCAGACGCTGCCCGGCCTGCAGGAGCTGGCGCAGGGCGGCACCGCTGTCGGCACCGGCCTCAACGCGCCTGTGGGTTTTGCGGAAAAGGTCGCGGACCGGATCGCCGCCATCACCGGCATTTCGTTCGTCACCGCACCGAACAAGTTCGAGGCGCTGGCGGCACATGATTCCATGGTGTTCTCGCATGGCGCGATCAACGCGGCCGCCGCCGCACTCTTCAAGATCGCCAACGATATCCGCCTGCTCGGCTCCGGCCCGCGCTCGGGCCTCGGCGAGCTCTCGCTGCCGGAAAACGAGCCCGGCTCCTCGATCATGCCCGGCAAGGTCAACCCGACACAGTGCGAGGCACTGACACAGGTCTGCGTGCAGGTGTTCGGCAACAATGCCGCGCTCACCTTTGCCGGCAGCCAGGGCCATTTCGAGCTCAACGTCTACAACCCGCTGATGGCCTACAATTTCCTGCAGTCGGTGCAGCTGCTCGCTGACGCTTGCGTTTCCTTCACCGACAATTGCGTGGTCGGCATCGAGGCGCGGGAAGACAACATCAAGGCGGCGCTCGAGCGCTCGCTGATGCTGGTGACGGCGCTCGCCCCCAGCATCGGCTATGACAACGCCGCCAAGATCGCCAAGACCGCGCACAAGAACGGCACCACGCTGCGCGAGGAGGCTCTTGCCACCGGGCTGGTCAGCGAAGCCGACTACGACCGGCTGGTGCGGCCCGAGGACATGACGCATCCGGGGTAGTTTGCTCGACGCAGCAAATCGCAGACGTTCGCGATTGGCCGAGCCGCCTCAATGTCGTCATCCCAGGGCGAAGCAGGAGCGAAGCTCCGTCGCGAAGACCCTGGGATCCATGCCATTACCTGGATCAAAGGCGCGACGGAGCAAAAATTCTGAACCGTAGCAAAGCGTTAAGGGCACGGAATGGATCCTCGGGTCTTCGCCGCGTCGCTTCGCCCCTTGCTTCGCCCGTGGATGACGAAGCGAGGGACGTTTCGGCCAATCTCCAAGGATGCGACTCCCCAACGCAAGCACGATGCGACCGCCGCCAATTGCCCGTGCTGGGAAGCAAGGCATTTTGGCCGCGGGAAAATTTCCTCCCGGGGGCGAAGTCCCGCGACATGAATTTCGCGTCGGCGGCGAAAACCTTAGAACATAAAATCTGTGAACGATGTGTCGCCACATAAGCGGCTTTGGTGAACAGTCTCCATCGTCTATCTGACAGGGCATTCAACCCGCTCGGAGACTCGCCATGTCCATCAACACTTCTACCGCCGGCGCCGGCACCGCGTCCAACAGTTCCGTCACGATCCTGCTCGGCCGCATCCTGCTCGCCGTCATCTTCCTGCTTTCCGGCTTCGGCAAGCTGACCGCCATTTCAGGCACTGCCGGCTACTTCGGCGCCCTCGGCCTGCCTCTGCCGACCGTGACGGCCGTTGTCGTCGGCCTGATCGAGCTGCTCGGCGGGCTTGCCATCCTCGTTGGCTTCCAGACCCGCGTCGCCGCCTGGGTGCTCGCCATCTTCACGATCGCCACCGGGCTGGTCGCTCACACCGGCTGGGCCGACCAGATGCAGATGATCCAGTTCCTCAAGAACCTCGCCATCACCGGCGGCTTCATCCTGCTCGCCTCCTCGGGCGCCGGTGCCTACTCGATCGACGCCAAGCGCGGCTGAAGGTTTTGCTTGACGCAATTCCGAACGGAAGGCGACGGCGAAGTCGCCGCGCCTAACCGCTTCACACTTTCCTGGAA
The DNA here is from genome assembly GCF_029625675.1 of Mesorhizobium sp. WSM4884. Lineage (NCBI taxonomy): Bacteria > Pseudomonadati > Pseudomonadota > Alphaproteobacteria > Hyphomicrobiales > Phyllobacteriaceae > Mesorhizobium > Mesorhizobium sp. WSM4884. The sequence goes on along the minus strand of NZ_JARTVO010000009.1, from coordinate 216,199 downwards.
TTGCTTGGCCCTCCCCGGCCTGAAATGAAGGCGGCGCGTAATTTTCCGCGCCGCTTTTTCGTTCTCCGGGGCAGGCGTAGACTGCGCCCGCAGCCGGCATGACGCCGGCAAGGGAGGTGGCAAATGCCCCGCAACGCACTGCTTCTCATCTCGCGGCTCCTGCTTGCCGGGCTTTTCGTGCCTTCCGGCTTCCAGGCGCTCACCAAGATCGCCGGCACGACGAGCTATTTCGCCGGCCTCGGCCTGCCGCTGCCGACTTTAGCCGCCTGGGGCACCGGCCTGTTCGAGCTGATCGCCGGATTGCTGATCCTGATCGGCTTCCAGACGCGGATCGCAGCACTTCTGCTTGCCGCCTTCTGCATCGTCGCCGGCTTCATCGGCCATTACGGCCAGGGCGCCGACGACGCGACGCTCGCCTTCTTGCACCAGCAGATGCTGATGAAGGACGTCGCGATTGCCGGAGGATTCCTGGCGCTCGCCATGGCCGGCGCGGGTGCATGGTCGGCGGACGGGCGCGGCTTTGGTATCGGCGCCGAGGTCACTTGATCCGCTACTTTACCGACACGCCCTATTTCACCGACACGCTCGGACCGCCTTCGACGGCCAGCACCAGGCGGCGGTTGGTGATGCGCGCCAGCTGCGCCAGCCGGCCGGCCGGACGCTCGCCATAGAGGTCGGCAAGCGAAGCCGGCAGCACGAGCGCCAGCGCGCCGTTGCCGCGGCTTTCCCATTTCAGCCGGGGCATCACGCCCGGCATTGCCGCCGTCAGCAGATAGATGACGCGCATCATCGCCGCCAGCACGCGGGCGCGCTCGAGCATGCGCGGCGGCGCCAGCGCCTTGATCTCCGGCGCGATGCCGTCGTTGAAGATACCATCATGGCGATAGGCGCTGGCCAAGGCCAGATAGGCGCGGCCAGGATGGTCGACGCCGATGAAGGAGGCATGCGCGATGATGTTGAGCGACTGCCTGCCGCGATATTCGGGATGCGCGCGCCAGCCGATATCGGCGAGCAGGCAGGCGGCATGGCGATAGCGCGCCTCGTCCACAGTCTCGTCAATGCCGAAGGCCTTGAAGGCCTTGCCGGTCCATTCGACGAGGTCATGCGCATGATGGACCGAACGCGAACGCAGCACTGCCAGCTCTTCGGCCGCCGAGATCAGCGGATCGGCCTTCTGCTCGGCCACGTCGAGCAGCGAATAGAGGAAGCCCTCGCGCACGCCCTGCGCCGAGACGACGATCTTGGAGGGCTGCATCGCCGCCATGATCTCCTGCAGCACGACGGCGCCGTAAGGCAGAAGCGAGCGGCGGTTCTTGGAGACACCCTCGATGCCCCTGACTTTCTCGACCTCGCCCTTGGCCACCTGCCTGAGGAAATTCTGGGCACTGTCGGCGGCAATCTCGTAATGATGCATGACGCCGAGCGGGTAGTTGTTCATCTCCATGTGCAGCCGGGCGAGGTTTCGCCAGGTGCCGCCGACGGCATAGAAGACCCCGCCCTGCCCGCCCTTGAGCAACTTCGCCCGCGTCAGTTCCTGGCGCGCGATCTTCTGCGCCTGGACGAGCGAGTTCTTGGCCATGTCCTGCAGGCGCAGGCCGCCGAGCGGCAGCGTGATGCCGTCGCCGATCGCTTCGCCATTGATGTCGATCAGCTCAAGGCTGCCGCCGCCAAGGTCGCCGGCGATGCCGTTGGCCGGGTGGAAGCCGGAGATGATGCCGAGCGCCGAATAATGCGCCTCCTGGCGGCCGGAAAGCACGCGGATCTCGGTCTTCAGCACGTCCTCGGCGCGGTGGATGAAGTCCGGGCCGTTGATCGCCTCGCGCGCCGCCGCGGTCGCCAGCACATACATGTGCTCGGCGCCGGCCTGATCCGAAAGCGCTCGAAAACGGCGGAACTCCTCCATCGAGCGCGTCACCGCCTCTGGGTCGAGCTTGCCCGTCGAAACGATGCCGCGGCCGAGGCCGGCCAGCATCTTTTCGTTGAACAAAAGCGTCGGCGAGCGCGCCAGCCCTTCATAGACGACGAGGCGGATCGAGTTCGAGCCGATGTCGATGATCGACAGCGGCCGCCGGTCCTGGAGCCGGCCCTGGGAGACTGAAATCACGCGGCGGCGTTCTTCTTGCGGCGCTTGAACTGGGCGATGCGCCTTGGCGCATGCGATTTCAGCGCGTCACCCCGTCCGGAGAGGCTCGGATTGGTCATGAAATATTCCTGCGCATTGAACGGTTCCTCACCCTCCTCCAGCACGACGCGCCGGGAGGTGCCGTCAGCCAATACGTCGAAACTTTGCTGGTTGTCCATGACGTTGCCGAGCATGATCTGACCAAGCACCTGCTCATGCACAGTTGGATTGGTGATCGGCACCAGGGTTTCGACGCGGCGGTCGAGATTGCGCGGCATCATGTCGGCGGACGAGATGTAGACGATCGCTTCGTCGGACGGCAGGCCATGGCCGTTGCCGAAGCAGAAGATGCGGCTGTGCTCCAGGAAGCGGCCGACGATCGACTTCACCCTGATGTTCTCGGACAGGCCCGGCACCTGCGGCCGCAGGCAGCAGATGCCGCGCACGACGAGGTCGACCTCGACGCCGGAGCGGCTGGCGTCATAGAGCGCGTCGATGACGATCGGGTCGACCAGCGCGTTCATCTTCATCCAGATGCGGGCCGGCCGGCCCTCGCGCGCATGGGCGATCTCATCGGAGATGTGTTTCAGGATGCGGTTGCGCAGCGTGAAGGGCGACACGGCAAGGCGCATCTCTTCGGCCGGCTCGGCATAGCCGGTTATGAAATTGAAGATCTGCGCGACGTCGCGCGCGATCGTCGAATCGGTGGTGAAGAAGGATAGGTCGGTGTAGATGCGCGCCGTGACCGGATGATAGTTGCCGGTGCCGAGATGCACGTAGTTGCGCAACCTGCCGTCCTCGCGGCGCACGATGAGCGACATCTTGGCGTGGGTCTTCAACTCCAGGAAGCCGAAGACGACCTGGACGCCGGCGCGCTCGAGGTCGCGCGCCCAGCGGATGTTGGCCTCCTCGTCGAAGCGCGCCTTGAGTTCGACGAGCGCCGTCACCGACTTGCCGGCCTCGGCCGCGTCGATCAGCGCGCGCACGATCGGGCTGTCGTTCGAGGTACGGTAGAGCGTTTGCTTGATCGCCACCACTTCCGGATCCGCCGCCGCCTGGCGCAGGAACTGCACCACCACGTCGAAGGATTCGTAGGGGTGGTGGACGATGATGTCCTTCTCGCGGATAGCGGCCAGGCAGTCGCCGCCATGCTCGCGGATGCGCTCGGGGAAACGCGGATTGTAGGGCGTGAATTTGAGGTCGTCGCGCGGAATGGCGACGATCTCGGAGATCTGGTTGAGCGCCAGCGGACCGGTGAGCACACTGATACGGCTTGCCGAAACGCCGAGTTCGCCGGCGACGAACTCGCGCAACTCGGCCGGCATCAGCGTGTCGAATTCGATGCGGATCACGGACCCGCGACGACGGCGTTTCAGCGCCGTCTCGAACAGGCGCACGAGATCCTCCGACTCTTCCTCGACCTCGATATCGCTGTCGCGAATGATGCGGAACGTGCCGGAGCCCTTGACCTCATAGCCGGGGAACAGCTTGGAGATATAGATGCCGACCGCTTCCTCGAGCGGGATGAAGCGCACGTGGTGCTTGCGGTCGGGCAGACGGATGAAGCGCCGCAGCGCCACCGGCAGGCGCAGCAGCGCGCTCATCTCCTCGCCGTTCTTGCGGTGGCGCAACTGCAGCGCCATCGAGAAACCGAGATTGGGGATGAACGGGAACGGATGCGCCGGGTCGATGGACAGCGGGGTCAGCACCGGGAAGACCTGTTCCTGGAAATGCTCTTCCAGCCAGGCCTTCTCGTCCTTGCTGAGCGCGTCGCGGGTGATGCTCTCGATGCCTTCCTTGTTGAGCAGCTCCATCAAGGTCGACAGGCTCTTCTGCTGGTCTTCCTGCAGACGCTCGACCTCGCGCAGCAGCTGCTCGAGCTGTTGCTCGGGCGTGCGGCCGTCCGGACTCTTCAGCACAATGCCCTCGCGCACCTGGCCGGCGAGACCGGCGACGCGGACCATGAAGAACTCATCGAGATTGGCGGCCGAGATCGACAGGAAGCGGACGCGCTCGAGCAGCGGATGGCGCTCGTTCAGCGATTCCTCCAGCACGCGCCGGTTGAACTGCAGCCAGGAGAACTCGCGGTTGACGAAACGGTCGGGATTGCCGCCGTCGGGGCTTGCCGCCTCGACGGTGATGAATTCGCTCTGTACCGGCTTCAGTTCGTTCATGGTTCCTTGCCCGCAACCGTCCCTTTTGGAGCGCCATACACCGCCGGACGCGTGACCGACGCTCTAACATGCTTTCATGACGCATGATGTCACGGAATCGGTTGTTCCCCGAGGTCATGCGCTTAACCGGCTCAACTTATCCTCTGCCAGCCTTTTGCGACAGTTTCATTTCATCGATCTTGCAAACTGGCAGGTTATGATCCAGATGCAAACGGGTCCGAACTGAAGGAGACGACGATGGCAGGCGGTTCCATTCCCCATTTCCAGAACGATGCGGGCCATCCGGTCATCGACATCGGCGTCAAGGAATTCATGTGCACCGGCGCCAACCCGCCCTTCGACCATCCGCATGTGTTCCTCGACATGGGCGACGACAATGAGAAGGTCTGCCCCTACTGCTCGACGCTCTACCGCTATTCACCGAAGCTGAAGGCGACGGAAACAGAGCCTGCCGGCTGCCTCTATATCGACCAGGCCGCCTGACTAGCAGATCGCGGATGACTGCCAGATCATGACTGAAGCGCGGTCCCGGCAGGTCGTCATCGCCGGGGCTGGTGTCGCTGGGCTGACTGCGGCGCTCGCCTTTGCCGAACGCGGCTATGCCGTGACCGTGCTGGAACAGGCCAAGCAGCTCGAAGTGGTAGGCGCCGGGCTCCAGCTTTCCCCCAACGCAACCCGCATCCTGCGCCGGCTCGGCGTGCTCGAACGCTTGGCGGCGAGCGCCGTCAGGCCGGAAGCGGTGCTGCTGAAGGACGCCGCCACCTTGCGCGAGCTGGCGCGGGTACCGCTGGGCCAGGCTGGGGAGAACCGCTGGGGCGCGCCCTATCTGGTCGCGCATCGCGCCGATCTGCAAACGGCGCTGACAGCGCGGGTGGCCGAGCGGCCCGAAATCCAACTCATCACCGGCGCGCGGGTGACGGACATCACTGTCGAGCCGCAAAACATCGCCGTCACAGCCGAAACCGATGGTGGCAAGATTGAGATCGCCGGGGGACTGCTGATCGGCGCCGACGGCGTCTGGTCGACGGTTCGCAGGCAGCTTGCGGGCAAAGACTTGGCTTTCGGCAGAAACCGCTTCTCCGGCGAGCTGGCCTGGCGCGCCACGGTGGCGACGGAAAGCGCCGCCGGCCAGGCCTTTGCGGCGGTCGGCGCGAGCGACTGCGTCACCACCTTCCTGCATCCGGGCTTCCACATGGTCGCCTATCCGGTGAGCAGGGGCAGCGCCGTCAACCTGGCCGCCTTCACCAAGGGCGAGCGCATCGCGGAAGGCTGGTCCGGCCGTGCCGACCCCGCCATTCTTGCTGGCGCCATGCGCGGCACGTCGGCGGCGCTGGCGAGGCTTGCCGCGCTCGCCGGAGCATGGACAGCGTTTCCGATCCACACCGTCGAGCAACGGCGTTGGACGATGCCGGAGGGCATCGCGCTGATCGGCGATGCCGCGCATGCCATGACGCCGTTCGCGGCGCAGGGCGCGGCGATGGGAATTGAGGACGCCTCGATGCTCGCCAGCGTGATCGCAGCCAGCGATCCGAAGCAAAGCCTCACCACCTGGGAAAAGCTCAGGCGCCCGCGCATCGAGAAGGTGCTCGGGCGCGGCGCGCTCAACCGCCTCGCCTGGCATGCCTGGGGCCCGGTCGCGATCGCCCGCAACCTGGTGCTGGCGACGCGGCCGGCGGAAAAGCTCGCCGCGGATCTGGATTGGCTTTACGGGTGGGAGGAGCCTAGGTGGTGAGGCGGTAGGGGCTTTTAGTGGGTGGCCGACAAAATTGGATTGGCCGGCGGGACAGAGGGGGGTGTGAAGGAACGCGGCGTTCGCATTAGACGACATACCCGCGCGTATTAAGAATGAACTATGGCTAAGCTCATCCGACACACCATCGATCCCGCAAATCCGCCACCACTGACGGAAGCCAGAAAGCGGAAATCGCTGCACCGAAAGTGCGATCGGAGGGCGATGTCGATACGAGCGATATTCCTGAACTGACCGAAGAATTCTGGCAGAGGGCGTAGTTCGGCGCAGAGCGTACTAAGCGGTAGTGACGATTTAACGGGTTTGGGATTCCCAAGGAGGTGCAAATCGGATTCAACGCTGATTTTTGGAGATCGGCGATGGACTGCGATGCGCTTCGGGACGACCAGTGGGAACGGATCAAGGGTTTTGTGCCCGGCGGCACAAAGGGTAAGCGTGGGCCGCGCACGGATAACCGCAAGTTCCTGGACGCCCTGCTGTGGATGGCGCGTTCGGGAGGACGCTGGCGGGACCTGCCGGAGCGGCTTGGCGACTACCGTTCAGTGAAGCGGCGCTATTATCGCTGGATCGAGATGGGTGTGTTGGACGACATGCTCGAAACGTTGGCTCGCGAAGCTGACCTGGAGTGGCTGATGATCGACTCGACCATCGTGCGAGCGCACCAGCATGCCGCCGGTGCCCGCAAGGTCAAAGGGGGGCGCATGCCCAGGGCCTGGGCCGGTCTCGAGGCGGCCTGAGCACCAAAATCCACGCCGCAACCGAAGCTCTCGGCCTTCCCGTCCGCCTGATCGGCTCGCCCGGCCAGCGCAACGACATCGCCTTGGCCCATGACCTGATTGACGGTATCGACGCCGAAAACACCATCGCCGACAAAGGTTATGACGCCGACCATCTCGTCGACAGCATCGCCGAAAGCGGCACCGAGGTCGTTATCCCGCCCAAGCGCAACCGAAAGGTTCAACGCCCCTACGACGTCGACCTCTACAAGGAGCGCAACCGTATCGAGCGCTTCTTCAACAAGCTCAAGCAGTTCCGACGTGTCGCAACCCGATACGACAAGCTCCTCGCCAACTTCATGGGCTTCGTCAAACTCGCCGCTATCGCAATATGGCTAAGGTAGTTAAATCGTCACTACCGCCTAGGCCCGGAAAATCGGCACTCAGTTATACAAACGCATCGAAATCCCCAGCAAGACCAGCAGCGGACTCCACCAGCCGATCGCCCAAAAACAAGAAACCCGGGCGTTTCGCGGCCGGGCTTCTCAAAAATCGCTCTCCGATCGCTCAGTGCAGGATCTGCGACAGGAACAGTTTCGTGCGCTCATGGCGCGGATGGTCGAAGAACTCGGCCGGCGTGTTCTGCTCGACGATCTGACCTTGATCCATGAAGATGACGCGGTTGGCGACCTTGCGGGCAAAGCCCATCTCGTGGGTGACGCAAAGCATGGTCATGCCTTCCTCGGCCAGCCCCACCATCGTCTCCAGCACTTCCTTGATCATTTCGGGGTCGAGCGCCGAGGTCGGCTCGTCGAACAGCATGATGCGCGGGTTCATGCAGAGCGAGCGGGCGATCGCCACGCGCTGCTGCTGGCCGCCGGACAGCTGGCCGGGGTATTTGTTGGCCTGCTCCGGGATCTTGACGCGCTTCAGGAAATGCATGGCGATTTCCTCGGCCTGCTTCTTCGGCGTCTTGCGTACCCAGATCGGGGCCAGCGTGCAGTTCTCCAGGATGGTGAGGTGCGGGAACAGGTTGAAGTGCTGGAACACCATGCCGACCTCGCGGCGCACCTCGTCGATCTTCTTCAGGTCGTTGGTGAGTTCCTTGCCGTCGACGATGATCTTGCCCTTCTGGTGCTCTTCCAGCCGGTTGATGCAGCGGATCATGGTCGACTTGCCGGAGCCGGACGGGCCGCAGATGACGATGCGCTCGCCGCGCATCACCTTGAGGTTGATGTCCTTCAGCACATGGAACTCGCCATACCATTTGTGCATCCCGATGATGTCGATGGCGACATCGGTGGTCGAGATATGCATCTTCTTGGCGTCGACCTTGATGTCTTCGGCGCTGACGGCGTTTTCGGTGGCCATGGCCAATTCCCCTTTTATCGTTCGATTTGATGCATGTCGTTTAACCCAAAACCGCTACACGCTTTGGGCGACATGCATCAGCGTTTGTAGCCGGTGTCGAGCCGGCGTTCGGTATACATTGAATAGCGCGACATGCCGAAGCAGAACAGCCAGAACACGAAGGCGGCGAAGATCAGGCCGGACTTGGCGGTCTGCGGCGTCGCCCAGTTGGCGTCGGAGAAGTTCTGCTTGACCACGCCGAGCAGGTCGAACATCGAGATGATGAGGACCAGGCTGGTGTCCTTGAACATGCCGATGAAGGTGTTGACGATGCCGGGAATGACCAGCTTCAACGCCTGCGGCAGGACGATCAGGCCCATCTTCTGCCAATAGCCGAGGCCGAGCGAATCGGCGCCCTCATACTGACCCTTCGGAATCGCTTGCAGGCCGCCGCGCACCACCTCCGCCATATAGGCGGCGGCAAACAGCGACACGCCGATCAGCGCCCGCAGGAACTTGTCGAAGCTGACGCCGGCGGGGAGAAACAGCGGCAGCATGACGCTGGCGAAGAACAGCACGGTGATCAGCGGAATGCCGCGCACCGTCTCGATGAAGACGACGCACAACCACTTGATGATCGGCATTTTCGAACGGCGGCCGAGCGCCAGCACGATGCCCAAAGGCAGCGACACGGCGATGCCGACGAAGGACAGGCTGAGCGTGACGAGGAGCCCGCCCCACCGCGCGGTCTCGACATGCGGCAGCCCGAGCACGCCGCCGCTCAGCAGGAAGAAGGCAACGATCGGCAGCACCAGAAACAGCAGGATGGCGTTCAGTCCCTTGCGCGGCACGCGCGGGATCAGCATCGGCACCAGCAGCGCCACGAACAGGATGGCGACCAGGATCGGCCGCCAACGCTCTTCGATCGGATAGGTGCCGAACATGAACTGGCCGAACTTGGCGTTGACGAAGGCCCAGCAGGCGCCGGTCCAGCCGTCGGGCTGCACGCCGCCTTGCGAGACGGTGGCGCAGACGCTGCGGTTAGGCCCGCTCCACTGGGCGTTGATGAAGGCCCAGTTGATGACCTGCGGCAGGATCCAGGCGACGATGGCGATGCCGAGGATGGTGAGGATCGTGTCGCCGACCGAACCAATCAGGTTCTTGCGCACCCAGGCATAGGCGCCGCGCTCGGTGGGTGGCGCCGGCTGAGCCAGCGCCATCTCGGTGCGCACCCAGGACATATCGTGTTCCTGCATGGCTCTACCTCTCCACCAGCGCCATTCTGGCGTTGACCACGTTCATCACCGCCGAGGTGACGAGGCTCAGCACCAGATAGGCGATCATCATGATGAAAACGCCCTCGACCGCCTGCCCCGTCTGGTTGAGCACCGTGCCGGCGGTGGCGGTGAGATCGGGATAACCTATGGCGATCGCCAGCGACGAATTCTTGGTCAGGTTGAGATACTGGCTGGTGAGCGGCGGGATGACGATGCGCATCGCCTGCGGCACCACGACCAGGCGCAGGATCGGCCCGGAGCGCAGGCCGAGCGCGCCCGCCGCCTCGCTCTGGCCCTTGCTGACGCCCCTGATGCCGGCGCGCACGATCTCGGCGATGAAAGCCGCCGTATAGCAGGACAGCGCCAGATAGAGCGACAGGAATTCGGGTTTGACCTGGAAGCCGCCGGTGAGATTGAAGGTCGACTGCTTCGGGAGGTCGAAGGTGAGCGGCATCCCGGCAAGCAGGAAGGCGAGCGCCGGCAGGCCGACGATCAGCGCGACCGAAGTCCAGAACACGGGGAACTGCTGGCCGGTCGCCATCTGCCGCTGGCGCGCCTTGCGGGCGACGAACCAGGCCATTGCGAGCGCGACCAGGAAGGCGACGAAGATCAGCCAGGAGCCGTCGCCCCATACGGCGCGCGGGAAGTAGAAGCCACGCTGGTTGAGGAAGGAGCTGAACGGCAGATGGATGCTCTCGCGAGGCGGCGGCAGCACGGCCAGCACGCCCGAGTACCAGAAGAAGATGACCAGCAGCGGCGGGATGTTGCGGAAGATCTCGACATAGACCGTGCAGATCTTGCGGATCAGCCAGTTCTGCGACAGGCGGCCGATACCGATGATGAAACCGATGACGGTCGCGGTAATGATGCCGGCGATGGCGACAATGATCGTGTTGACGAGGCCGACAAGGATGGCGCGACCGTAGGTCGAATCGGACGTGTAGGCGATCGGCGTGTCCGAGATATCGAAACCGGCCCTGCCCTTGAGGAAGCCGAAGCCGGACGCGATATGCAGGCGCTGCAGATTGTCGATGACGTTATGGACGATCCACCAGATCGAGCCGAACACGAAGACGATGACCAGCGTCTGGAAGAAGAGGCTGCGTATTTTCGGGTCATTGATCAAGGAGCCGCTGCTCGGCCCCTCGCGAAGGATTTCCTGCGATGCCATGCGACCATCCCCTGAAAAGAGAAACCGGGAGGCAGACGACCTGCCCCCCGGATCACATTTCGATCAGCGGATCGGCGGAGCGTATTGCAGGCCGCCCTTGGTCCACAGAGCGTTGATGCCGCGCGCGATCTTGAGCGGGCTGCCGGAGCCGACGTTGCGGTCGAACATCTCGCCGTAGTTGCCCACGGCCTTGACGATATTGACGACCCAATCGTTGGAGACACCGAGATCGGTGCCGATCTTGGTGTCGGCCTCCTGGCCGAGGATGCGCTTGATCTCGGGATTGTCCGAGTTCTTCATCTCGTCGACATTGGCCTTGGTGATGCCGTACTCCTCGGCGTTGATCAGCGCAAAGAGCGTCCACTTGACGATGTGGTACCACTGATCGTCGCCCTGGCGCACGGCCGGTCCGAGCGGCTCCTTGGAGATGATCTCGGGCAGCACGACATGGTCGGCCGGCGCGCCCAGCGTCAGGCGGATGCCGTAGAGGCCCGACTGGTCGGTGGTGTAGACGTCGCAGCGCCCGGCATCATAGGCGGCGTTGACCTCTTCCAGCTTCTCGAACACGACGGGATTGTACTCCATCTTGTTCGACTTGAAGTAATCGGCAAGGTTGAGCTCGGTGGTGGTGCCGCTCTGCACGCAGACGGCGGCGCCCGAAAGCTGCAGCGCCGAGTTCACGCCCGGCAGCTTCTTGGCGTTGATCATGAAGCCCTGGCCGTCATAATAGGTGACGCCGACGAAATTCAGGCCGAGCGCGGTGTCGCGATTGATCGTCCAGGTGGTGTTGCGCGACAGGATGTCGACCTCGCCCGACTGCAGCGCGGTGAAGCGCTCCTTGGCGCTGAGCGGGGTGAACTTGACCTTGGTGCCATCGCCGAACACGGCGGCCGCGACGGCGCGGCAGAAGTCGGCGTCGATACCCTGCCATTCCCCCTTGTCGTCCGGCGCGGAGAAGCCGGCCAGGCCGGTCGAGACGCCGCACTGGATGAAGCCCTTCTGCTTCACGGTATCCAGCGTGCCGGCCGAAGCTGCCGATGCCGTGAACCCGAGCGCGGCGGCGCCGAGAATGCCGATTGCAATGTGTTTCATGACCCTCAGACCCTTTTCTGCTTACAGGCGCCCCTGCTTCCCAGGCAGCCCTGATCTTTTTTCATGCGTGAATGCAGCTCCCACTTCGGCCCACTCCCGGACCCGCATCGTTGCCGATACACTGCCTCCCATTCACGAAACGCATCGAAGGCGATTATTCCTGTGAGGTCAAGGGAAATGACCGAATTGCGACACGTTTGGAAACCGATTGCCGCGAATGACCGAATTGCAGCCAAAAGCGCCCACGAGTTGGTCAAGAGCTGCAACCGGAACCGGCAAATCAGGCCTCATGAAAATTTGGACGTTACCTGAATTCCGGCCGGTTACTACTGTCGCCCCGAACGGAAGGACTGGCATGATTCATGGCTGGAGGGTGGCGCGCCGGGCCGCCTTCGGCAGAGGGCGCACGCGAAGCGCGCAATGGGGGCGCAAACGATCAGCCGGCGATCTTCATTTGGCCCATCCAAACACCGTCGCTTGGCGGGTGCGGAGCGGTTGCGCCGCCAGTTCCGCCGCTCTATGGCTGGCCTCCTGACACACTACGACAGGCGACGAACCATGGCGACAGACGACAGCAAGACCGGCATCAATACGCGGCTTGCCCATTCCGGCAACAATCCGCGCGACTATTTCGGCTTCGTCAATCCGCCTGTCGTGCACGCCTCGACGGTGCTTTACCCCGACGCCGCCGCGATGGCCTCGCGCAATCAGAAATACACCTACGGCACGCGCGGCACGCCGACCATGGATGCGCTGACGCTCGCCGTTGACGCGCTCGAAGGCTCGGCCGGCACCATCGCCGTGCCGTCGGGCCTGGCGGCAGTCACGATTCCCCTGCTCACCTTCGTTTCGGCCGGCGACCACCTGCTGATCGTCGATTCGATCTATCACCCGACCCGGAATTTCGCCGACACCATGCTGAAGCGCCTCGGCGTCGAGGTCGAATATTACGATCCGCGCATCGGCGCCGGCATCGCCCGGCTGATCAAGCCCAACACGACCGTTGTATTCACCGAATCGCCGGGATCGAATACCTACGAGGTGCAAGATATTCCGGCGATCGCCAAGGCGGCGCACGCCGCCGGCGCGATCATCATGATGGACAACACGTGGGCGACGCCGCTCTATTTCAAGCCGCTCGATCACGGCGTCGACATCTCCATCCATGCTGCGACCAAATATCCGGCCGGCCATTCGGATGTGCTGCTCGGCACGGTGTCGGCCAACGAGGCCTGCTGGAAGAAGCTCTATGAAGGCTTCTGCACGCTGGGCTGCTGTTCCGGACCGGACGACGTCTACCAGGTGCTGCGCGGCCTGCGCACCATGGGGGTGAGGCTCGAGCATCACCAGAAGAGCGCGCTCGATATCGCGCGCTGGCTGGAAGAGCAGCCGGGCGTGGCAGAGGTGCTGCATCCGGCGCTGCCGAGCCACCCCGACCACGCGCTCTGGAAGCGCGACTTCTGCGGCTCGAGCGGCGTCTTTTCGATTGTGCTCAACGGCGGCGGCCAGAAGCAGCAGCACGCCTTCCTCGACGCATTGAAGATCTTCGGCCTCGGCTATTCCTGGGGCGGCTATGAGAGCCTTGCCGTGCCGGTCTTCCTCGGCGACCGCACCATCGCCAAGGGCTCCTATGCCGGCCCGCTGATTCGCCTGCAGATCGGGCTGGAAGATGTCGCGGACCTCAAGTCCGATATCTTGGGCGGGCTCAAAGCGGCGGCCGAAGCCTGAGTAACGGTACAGGCGCTCATCAATTGAATCGGCAAACGGCCACAACGCCTTGGCGCGATTGAGAAAGCCGAGGCCGCTGGCGGCACGCCGCTGCAACCTCTTCGCGAAATAATATTCTCCTCGGCCGCGAACATACGGATTGGCTTGGCTTCCAAGTGCGTGGGTTCGGCGGCATTGCGAGCAGCGCAAAATCACCCACTCTTCCCAGGACCCGCCATGGCGTTCCGCCTCTTCGTTCCGATCCTTGCCGGCGCGACGCTTCGCGAACGGCTCACCGCCTGCATCGGCGCCACCATCGGCATCGCATTGACCGGTGTGATCAGCGGGCTCGCCATGGGCAGCGGCCCGCATGTGGCGATGCTGGTGGCGCCGATGGGCGCATCCGCCGTGCTGTTGTTTGCCGTGCCTTCGAGCCCGCTGGCGCAGCCCTGGTCGATCATCGGCGGCAACACGATCTCGGCGCTGGTCGGCGTGACCGTGGCGCATTTCGTGCACAACCCGGTGATCGCCTCCGGCCTCGCCGTGGCGCTCGCCATTGCCGCCATGTCGTTTACGCGCTCACTGCATCCGCCGGGCGGCGCCGCGGCCCTCACCGGCGTGCTCGGCGGGCCTGCCGTGGCCGCAGCCGGCTTCGTGTTCCCCTTCGTGCCGGTAGCGCTGAACTCGATCATATTGGTGACGCTGGGTTTCCTGTTCCACAAGCTGTCGCGGCGCAACTATCCGCATGTGCATCAGCCCGCCGCCAACAGTCACGGCACCGCCGACCGGCCGCCGGCGGAGCGCGTCGGCTTTCGGCCCGAGGATGTCGATGCCGCGCTTGCCGCGCTCGACGAAACCTTCGACATCGACCGCGACGACATCGAAAGGCTGCTGCGCCAGGTCGAGCTGCAGGCGATGGTGCGTTCGCACCGCACGTTGCTCTGCAAAGACATCATGTCCCGCGACGTGATCTCGGTGCCGGAGAGCGCCACCGCCGACGAAGCGCGAAAGCAGCTTCTCGACCACAACATCCGCACCTTGCCGGTGGTCGACGCCGAGGCGAAACTCGTCGGCGCCGTCGGCCTGCGCGAGCTGACGAAAGCGACCGACACGGTGAAGGGCGTGATGTCGAAGGCCGGCACCGCCTCGCCCGACACGCCGGCGATGAGCCTACTGCCGGTGCTGACGGACGGCCACAGCCACGCCGTGGTGATCGTCGATGCGGGGCGGCATATTCTCGGCCTGATCACGCAGACCGACCTGCTGGCCGCCGCCGCGCGCGTGCAGGCTGCAGACAGGCCGCCGCTGAAAGCTGTAGCATAGCGCCTGCCGGGTCCGGAAAAGCCTGGGAACCTTTTGCCGGCAGCCGCGTCCAATTGTCGGATGCAACGCCTGTCGGGAGATCGAGGCGCGATGAGAAAGTCCGCACTGCAGGCCGCCGCGATTTCGGCGGCGGACGCTATCGCCGGCGACATGGCGCTGGTGCGCCGGGCGCTTGCCCGCGAGGCGGGCGCCTTCCGCTCGATCATCAAGACGCATAACCAGCGGCTCTACCGCATCGCGCGCGGCGTGGTGCGCAACGACGCCGAGGCCGAGGACATCGTGCAGGAAGCGTATATGCGCGCCTTCGCCGGCCTCGAGACCTTTCGCGGCGATGCCTCCCTGGCCACCTGGCTGTCGCGCATCGTCATCAACGAGGCGCTCGGCCGGCTACGCAAGCGAAAGCGTGTCGTGGCGATGCCTGAAAACCCGGAGGCGCAGATCATCCGGTTTCCCCTGAATCAAAGTGGTTCGAACCCAAGCGATGATCCGGAGCGGACGATGGCGCAGCGACAGATCCTCGGGCTCGTCGAACGGGCGACCGACAGCCTCCCCGACGTCTATCGCACGGTGTTCGTCGCCCGCGTCATCGAGGGGCTGAGCATCGAGGAAACGGCGGAGCTGCTGGGCATCCGGCCGGAGACGGTAAAAACCAGGCTGCACCGGGCGCGCGCCCTAGTGCGCAAGGCGCTGGACGACGAGATCGGCCCGGTGCTGCTCGACGCCTTCCCGTTCGCCGGCCGGCGCTGCGAGCGGCTGACGGCAGCGGTGATGAAGAGGCTGGGGTTCGAGGGCTGAGGCGCTTCGTCGTGGTCTGACGCTCGAAGCGCAGCGGGACAGCACCCCACTCTGGCCTGCCGGCCATCTCCTCCGCAAGGGGGGAGATCGGATGGCACTGCCGCTTTCGCCAATTGCCAACACTGCAAGAGGAGCGCCTGCAGCAAAGCTGCCAATCTCCCCCGCGCGGGGGAGATGGCCGCCAGGCCAGAGGGGGTGTGAAGGAACTCGGCGTAGAATGCTCGCTCCGCACTCGAATGTCGGGAACGTTTCGCTCCTCTCCGCATCCAATCTCCGTCAACCCCAGATGAAGCCCGCTGCCGATGTGCCGGGCGAAGGAGATGCCATGTTTATCCGACCGACCGCGGCCCTCGCCGCCTTCCTCCTCGTAAGCGCCGCGCCTTATGCACAGGCCGCCGAGAAGCCGACCGACCCGCAGATCGCCCACATCGCCTACACTGCCGGCACGATCGACATCGAGGCGGCAAAGCTGGCGATCAAGAAGTCGAGGACCAAGGAGGTCGTCGACTTCGCTAAGGACATGGAGCGCGATCATGAGGCTGTGAACAAGCAGGCGCTCGATCTGGTGAAGAAGCTGAAGGTCAAGCCTGAGGACAATGATACCAGCAAGGCTCTGACCAAAGCGGCGAAGGAAGAGCGCGCGAAGCTGGCGAAGCTCAAGGGCGCCGCCTTCGACAAGGCCTATATCGAGAACGAGGTGGCCTACCACAAGCAGGTCGACAGCGCGCTCGAAACCCTGCTCATCCCCTCGGCCAGCAATGCCGAGTTGAAGAGCCTGCTCGAGACCGGGCTCAAGATCTTCCAAGGGCATGAGCAGCACGCCGAACATGTCGCCGGTGCGCTGAAATGAGGGGGAGCCTGCTCCCGGCCGTCTTGACGCTGGCGCTCCTCGCTTCGCCGGCGCTCGCCGCCACGATCGAGGTGACGATCGACAAGCTGGTCTACTCGCCGGCGAGCGTCGAGGCCAAGGTGGGCGACACGATCGAGTGGACGAACAAGGACGTGATCGCCCACACCGCGACGGTGAAGGGCGGCTGGGACGTGATGATCCCGCCGAAGTCGAAGGGGAAGGTCACGCTCAAGCAGCCGGGAGCGGTCGATTATTTCTGCCGCTTCCACCCCAACATGAAGGGTCATGTCGAGGTCTCGCCTTGATCCGCCGCCCGGTCCAACGCGAGCGCGGCGCGCCGCGCCTCGCTTGGCCGGGCGACATGCATCCATGAACCGTCGCAAGCAGGCTGGCGGCCGCAAAGGGATCAGCTTTCTCCTTGTTTGTATATTCACTGGTCGGTATACTTCGCGGATGAGCGAAAAGGCCAATCCGACCAGAAAGCGCCTCGTCGACGCGGCGGCGAAACTCTTCTATGCCGAAGGCATCGGCCGCGTCAGCGTCGACGCCGTGGCGGAAAAGGCGGGGCTGACCAAGCGCACGCTCTACTACCACTTCAAGAGCAAGGACGAGCTGATCACGGCCTATCTCGACAGCCGCGACCAGCCGAATCTCAAACAGATGGCCGGCTGGTTCGAAGCCGCGGAAGGCGGCGCCGACAAGAAGGTCGCAGCGATCTTCACCCACCTGGCGCGCGTGGCGCGGCACGTCAAATGGAAGGGCTGCGGCTTCCTGCGCACGGCCGCCGAGCTCGCCGCGACGCCCGGCCATCCGGCGGTGAAGGCCGGCTCCCGCCACAAGAACAATTTCGAAAAATGGCTGGCGGGCGAGCTTTCGAGCCATGGCGTGCGCGAGCCGAAGATGCTGGCGCGCGAGATCGTGCTTCTGATGGACGGTGCCTTTTCCAGCATGCTGATCCACCACGATCCCGACTATATCACGGCCGCCGGTCACGCCGCCGCGACGCTGGTGCGGGCGCGATCCCAACACAAAGACTGACCAGCCGCCGCTTGGATAGCAGCCGGCAGGCGTGGTATCGCAATGCCGGGAGGCGGCGATGCGCGTCATTTTCAGATGTGATCCGATGCTGGTCGAGCACTTGCCGCGTCCGGTTCCGGCGCGCGGCGCTCTGCCGGATTGGCTGCGCGCGATGCCCGCCACGGCCTACTCGGCGATCCATGGCCGCGATATTCGCACGCTCAAGCAGTGCCCGCCGGTGGTCGACGCGATGACCTATGGCTTCATGGTCCTGCTGCCATGCGACGTCATCGTCGACAAGGGAAGGTTTTCCTGGGACTGGAAAATCCCGGACCCCGTCACCCGAAATCACCCGCGAGCGCCGCTGAGCTTCCACACGCCGGGGCAGCTCGCCGGCAGCCCGTTTGCCGACCCAGTCCAGGCCGCTCTCAAATTCAACAGCTTCTGGACCATCGAGGTCGAGGACGGCTGGTCGCTGTTCGCGACGCATCCGGTCAATCGCGAGGATCTCCCCTTCAGGCTGGTGACGGGCCTGGTGGATTGCGACCGCTTCAGCGATGGCGGCATCAATTTCCCGGCGGTCTGGAAAGAGCCCGAATTCTCCGGCGTGCTCAGCAAGGGAACTCCGGTCGCGCAGTGCTTTCCGGTTCCGCGGGCCGCGCCGCGGCTGGAATACGAAGTGTTCGACGAAAAAAGGCAGGTCGCCTACGCGCGGACGGTCGAGGACGTCTTGTCAACGCCGGGTGTCTACCGCAAGCGGTTTCGCGCCAGGCGCGGGCGCGCCGCCGGCGAGTGAGCGACGCAGCGCTTCCTCATCGAGCCATAGCCGGCCGCTTGGCGCCGAGGTGAGCGCCATGGCGATCACGCCGAAGGTCGATGGGCTGATGCGGTAGGCTTGCGAATAGGCCGCCATTGCTCCGTCGAGGTCGCCGGTTTCCTGCAGGACGACGCCCAGATTGACCGCGGCTTCCGCGGAGTCCGGACTCATCTCCAGCACGTGTCGATAGGCCTCGGCGGCGGCGCCGAACTTGCGCAAGTCCTGACGCACCAGCCCGAGGTCGAACCACGCGGCCGGATGCCCGCTGCTGGCGACGGCGCGTTCGAGGAAGCCCTCCGCTTCGATGGGCGCGCCGCGCTCCCATGCAAGGCGCCCGAGACGCGCCATTGCCTCGTCGGATTTCGGATTGCGTTGCAGGACAAGCGTCCAGGAAGCGACCGCCGCCGAGGCATCGCCCGCCCGATCGAAGGTGCGTGCCCGCTCGACGAGGATTTCCGTCTGGGATGACCGCCTTGCAGCGCGATCCAGGAACTGCAACGCTGCTTCGAACCGGCCTTCGGCCCGGGCAATCCTGCAGGCCAGGATCAAGGCCGGCACATTGTCCGGACGGGCGGAGAGGCTCGCCTCGATGCGTATCCGAGCGCCCGGCAGGTCCGCCCTGGCGAACAACACAGCCGCCAGAAGATGGCAGAGCGCCGAATCGCCTGGGCGCTGCCTCAGGCCCCGCTCGCACAGATCCATCGCCCGACCGTGATCGCCGGAATTGAAGGCGGCCACCGCGCGGCGGATCAAATCGTCGCTATCGCCTTGACTGGTGCCGGTCACTGAAATGAAGCTTCCTCCATGATGGCGCCGACCGCCGGCTCAACGCAAACGCGTGTTTCCTTCGCCCAAGCTCGGAAAAATAGACCGGAATTGGGGCAATGCACCTGACTTCGATGGTGCAACGCAGGAAGCGGATGGTCATTATAAGGAGAGTCTTTATAACGGTCGATCTGATCATGACCACCAAGGGGAGACGATGCGCTACATACGTCCGCAATCAATAGAAGAGGCCGCAGGCCTGCTGGCCGGCGCGACCGGCCCGGCCGCTATCCTCGCCGGAGGCAGCGACCTGCTGGTGAGAATGAAGGGCGGCTTCATCGAGCCGGAGCTGATCGTCGACATCAAGACGATCAAGGGCTTGAGCGACATCAAGGAAACGGCTGACGGCTTCAGCATCGGCGCCGCGGTGCCCTGCGCGGTGCTGGGCGAGAACGCGGCGCTGAAGAAGGCATGGCCCGGCGTCGTCGAGGCAGCGAAGCTGATCGGCTCCAAGCAGGTGCAGGGACGCTGCACCATCGTCGGCAATCTCTGCAACGCCTCGCCCGCCGCCGACAGCGTACCCGCGCTGGTGGCGGCCGGTGCCAAGGCGGTGGTGGCCGGGCCTTCGGGCAAGCGCACCATCGCCGTCGAGAGCGTGCCGACCGGGCCTGGCCGCACCTCTCTGGCCAAGGGCGAGATCATCGAGGCGATCCTGCTCGACAAGCGCGGCCCGCATTCCGGCGACGCCTATCAGCGCTTCATTCCGCGCACCGAGATGGACATCGCGGTGGTGAGCGCCGGCGTGGACCTGACCATAGATGAGCAAGGGGTGATCAAATCGGCCCGCGTGGCGCTGGGCGCCGCCGCACCCACGGTGCTGCTGGTCGAGGAGGCCGCGGAAGTCCTCATCGGCAGGAGGCCGGACGAGGCGACGCTGGAGCGGCTCGCCAAGGTGTGCTCGGGCGCCTGCCGCCCGATCGACGACAAGCGCGGAACCATCGAATTCAGACGGAAAGTCGCGGGCGTGCTGGCCAAACGGGTCGCAGAGCTCGCCTACAAGCGTGCAGGAGGCAAGTGATGGCCGGCGTAGCGGTTTCAACGACAATCAACGGCGATCACGTCGAATATCTCTGCCAACCCGACGAGACGCTGCTGGAAGTGCTGCGCGACCGGCTGGGCATGACCGGCGCCAAGGAAGGCTGCGGCACCGGCGACTGCGGCGCCTGCAGCGTCATCGTCGACGACCGGCTGGTGTGCTCCTGCCTGGTGCTGGGCGCGGAAGCCGAAGGTCGCCAGATCGAGACCATCGAGGGCATGGCCCATGGCGACCAGCTGCATCCGCTGCAGCAGAAATTCCTGGAGCACGCGGCGTTGCAATGCGGCATCTGCACGCCAGGTTTCCTGATTGCGGCGAAGGACCTTTTGGCGAAGAACCCCTCCCCGACCGAGGAGGAAATCCGCTTCGGGCTAGCCGGGAACCTGTGCCGCTGCACCGGCTATGACAAGATCGTGCGCGCCGTCCAGGACGCGGCAAACGTGATGAAGGGAGCGTAAGCCATGAATTTCGATCCGCGCTTTTCAGGCCGAAAATTCGCTTCCGTCGGCACGCGCCCGATCCGCCCCGACGGCGTCGACAAGGTGACGGGACGCGCCCGCTACGGCGCCGACTTCAACATGGCCGGGCAACTGGTGGGCCGGATCTTACGCAGCCCGCACGCGCATGCGGTGATCAGGAAGATCGACACCTCGAAGGCGGAAAAGCTCGCCGGCGTGAAGGCGGTGATCACGGCGAAGGACCTGCCCGACCTCACCGACGGCGATGCCGCCATGTTCGACATCCTCGACAACTGCATGGCGCGCACCAAGGCGCTCTATGACGGCCATGCCGTGGCCGCGGTCGCCGCGATCGACGCCCGCACCGCAAGGCAGGCGCTGAAGCTGATCGAGGTCGACTACGAGGTGCTGCCGCATGTGACCGACGTCGACGAGGCGATGAACCACCACGCGCCGCTCATCAACGACGCCATCTTCACCGAGGGGCTGGAGGAAAAGCCGGTCAAGCCCTCTAACGTCTGCAAGCGCACGCAATACGGCCATGGCGACGTCCATCAGGGCTTCGCCCAGGCGGATTTCGTCGTCGAACGCTCCTTCAAGACCGAGCAGACGCACCAGGGCTATATCGAGCCGCATGCCTGCGTGGCGAGCGTCAACCCCGACGGCACGGCGGAGCTTTGGGTCTGCACGCAGGGGCATTTCGTCTACCGCCAGCATTGCGCCCAGCTGCTGGGGCTGGAAGCCTCGAAGCTGCGCGTCACCTCTTCCGAGATCGGCGGCGGCTTCGGCGGCAAGACCCATGTCTGGGCCGAGCCGGTGGCGCTTGCTCTGTCAAGAAAGGCCGGCCGGCCGGTGAAGCTGGTGATGACCCGCGACGAGGTGTTCCGCGCCTCAGGCCCGACCAGCGCCACCTCGATCGACGTCAAGATCGGCGCCAGGAAGGACGGCACCATCACCGCCGCGGAAGCGACGCTGCGCTATAGCTGCGGCCCCTATGCCGGCATGTGGGCGGAGATCGGCGCCATGACGGCCTTTGCCTGCTACAAGCTCGAGAACGTCAAGACCGTCGGCTACGAGGTGCTGGTCAACCGGCCGAAGACGGCGGCCTATCGCGCGCCGTCTGCGCCGATGGCGGCCTTCGCGGTGGAAAGCGCGGTCGACGAGCTCGCCAAGGAGATCGGCATCGACCCGGTCGACTTCCGCATCAAGAACGCGGCGCAGGAAGGCACGCGCGCCTCCTACGGGCCGGTCTACGGCCCGATCGGCATCGGGCCGACGCTGGAAGCGGTGAAGGAGCATCCGCATATGCGCGCGCCGCTCGGCCCGAACCAGGGGCGCGGCATGGCCTGCGGCTTCTGGTTCAATTTCGGCGGCCAGACCTGCACCGATTTGAACATCGGCATGGACGGCTCGGTCTCTTTGGCCGTCGGCACGGTGGACGTCGGCGGTTCCCGCGCCTCGCTGTCGCTGGTGGCGGCGGAAGAGCTCGGCATCGACTACAGCCACGTGAAGGCGATCGTCGCCGACACCTCTTCGCTTGGCTACAACGACATGACCGACGGCAGCCGCGGCACCTTCTCCTCCTCGATGGCCACCATCTCGGCCGCCCGCAACGCGATCAAGGTGCTGCGCGAGCGCGCGGCGCAGATGTGGGACATCCCGGTCGACGACGTCGCCTGGGAAGCCGGCCACGCCGTCGCCAAGGGCGAGAAGCACGGCAATCTCGGCAAACTGTCGCTGAAGGAGATCGCGGCGCAGTCCGGCAAGACCGGCGGGCCGATCGCCGGCCACAGCGAGCTCGTCGCCGACGGCGCGGGCGTCTCCTTCGCCACCCATATCTGCGACGTCGAGGTCGACCCCGAGACCGGCTCGACCAGGGTGATCCGCTACACGGTGGTGCAGGACGCCGGCAAGGCGGTGCACCCGACCTATGTCGAGGGCCAGTATCAGGGGGGTGCGGCGCAAGGCATCGGCTGGGCGCTCAACGAGGAGTATATCTACGGCAAGGACGGGCGGCTGCAGAACCCCGGCTTCCTCGACTACCGCATCCCGGTCTGCTCCGACCTGCCGATGATCGACACGCAGATCCTGGAAATCCCCAACCCCAACCACCCCTATGGGGTGCGCGGCGTCGGCGAGACCTCGATCGTGCCGCCGCTGGCGGCGATCGCCAACGCGGTGTCGAACGCGGTCGGCGTGCGCATGAGCCACATCCCGATGTCGCCGCCGCGCATTCTCGCGGCGCTGGAGGCGGAACGGGAAGGCTGATGCTGAAAAGCGCGAAGCGTCTTTCAGCTGGCATCACCATCCCGATGAGGATCTGGGGATAATGGTCGAAGTCACGCTCTGGGGATCGCTAGGCGCGCTCGCCGGAGGCCAGAGCAAGGTCGAGGTCGAGGCCAAGGACATCAGGGAGCTGTTCCGGAAACTTTCGGAACAGTATCCCGGCCTCGAGCCCCTGATCGACCGCGGGATAGCGGTTTCGATCGACGGGACGATTTATAGGGATACGTGGTCGAAGGAATTGCCGGAGGGAGCGGAGATTTTCCTGCTCCCGCGGCTGGCGGGGGGGTGATGGGGCCTGAAACCTACTCCCGCGAAAGCGTGGCTACAGATGCCGCACTTTGAGGGGCGAGCCCCATTTTGAGTTTAGATATTCGCAGACTAGGCGCCTGTGACAATAATGCGGCGTCGCCTCAGAACACAGCAGGCATGTTCCATCGAACATGTCTGGCCGTAAGCGCTCTTCGATTTTTCGGCCTTCCATCAGCTGAGTGAACTGTCTTTCGTAAACGCTCCAGTTGCCGTCGGCATGCCGCTAGCCGGAAGGATGGAGGCGTCCTATGAAATTCTCGGCTAGTATTGTCGATCGCCCAAGCTGCCATTTCCCGCGTTCGGCATCACTCGACTCCTTTGAGAACCTCGTCTAGATTTCACCTTATGTTTCGGGGGTTAGGCCATGGACGATACTGGAAATCCAACTCTACCCAACTTGCAAAATGTGGAGCAGCTAAAAACGCCATCGGAACCGGCTGGCAAGCAGCGGGAGCTTAAATCGAGAAAGAGCACGTCTTCGCCAAAGAGACTGTCCCCCTCAGAGAAGGCATCCGTGGCAGAAAAGCCAGGGAAAAAGCACCCCCGCCATGGACATTTCCAAAGAATACTCTTGAGGATTCGATCAAGATCGCGCGCGCCATCGAAGAGCAAAACGCCGGAAATCCGATTAAACCTGATATGCTCTCGAAGGCAGTCGGGTACAATTCCACATCGGACTGGCGATTTCTCGATTTGCTTAGGTCTGCAAATCAGTACGGACTGGTAACCGGATCAGGGAAGATTTCCACTGTTTCATTGACTGACATCGGCCAAGATGTGGTTGCACCAAATTCTCCATCGGCGAGGCCAAGGGCACTTCAAAGAGCTTTTCGAAGTGTGGACGACTTCAAGAAAGTCGAAGAATTCTACAAGGGTAAAAAGCTACCAGAAGATGAGTTCTTTGAGAATACTCTTTTCAGGGAATTTTCTATTCCGCGAGAACGCGTTAAGGCCTTCATTGAAGTATTTACAAGCAATTTGAACTACTTACACGCGTTTCAGCCGGACAGGACGAATCCTGGTCCGGTCATTGAGAGCGAATTTCGGCCGCGCGAGCCCGACGTCCCCGGCCACGAGGACGGAAGTTCAGGGCGTCAGTTCTTGGACACATGTTTCGTTATGATGCCCTTTGGACAGTGGATGGATACTTACTACCGTGAAATATACGTGCCGGCGATAAGAGAGGCAGGGCTTGAGCCGGTTCGGGCTGATGAATTATTTTCTACGGGCTCGGTGATAGAACAGATTTGGGAGCAAATTTCTCGAGCCAAAGTACTTCTTGCCGACCTCACTGGAAAGAACGCCAATGTTTTTTATGAACTTGGGTTGGCGCATGCTGCGAATAAGCCGGTCGTCTTCACCACGGGGCAACTTGAGGATGTTCCATTCGATCTTCGACATCTAAGAGTCGCAATCTATGACGTTCGTGATCCGGCTTGGGGCGATAAGCTGAAGGTTTCCTTGGCTACATACCTGAGAGCGGCGAAAGCGGAGCCGGCCAAGTCTGTTCCTCAACCGTTTAGGAAGCAATTAGCGCTAACTGAATAGCCGAAGGAGTTGAGGGCAAATCCGTAGATCGTAGGCCAATGGAACATCGCCAGCGCCCGCCCCCTACACCCCCAGCGTCGGCTCTGTATTCACCTCCAGCGCCTCTTCGGCCTCGTCCTCCTCGCCAAGCACCCCCCCTTCACCGGAAGCGCTCGGCCGATCCAGATCGGGTCGACCAGATGGTCGCGCTTGGGGTTGGTGGTGTTGGGGTGGATAAGGATGCTCAAGCCTCCGTGGTTCAGCACTCCAACCGCCAACTCCGTCTCTTCGCTTCAAACCAATATTCTACGTCAAACAAGCCTGATCTATGCGTTCTCTATTCTCAATTTGGTGTTCGATGACCATAGGTGAAACCCCGAACTCATTTGCAATCGAATATTCATCACGCTCATCGCCCTGCATAGATCTAATCTCTTCGATCGGAGCAAGAAATTCGGCAGCAAAAGCACGACCGGCTGCTTGACGGTATGCGTCGCGCAAACGATTGATCGGTGAAGTCTGCGGTTCGGGGAAACAGGCAGCATCGCCGATCGCACGCGCTAGTGCGAACAAATGGGTCGCCGATGCACCATTAAAGTCTCCATGATTTCGGATGTGGATGTGTATGTCGTTTTGCGCCTCCCGACGCAATGCACTTATACCATCCACCTTAGGTGCAAGCATGTAGTTTTTGTTCGACCCAAGCAACCGCGCAAGATCTATAAAAGACGAAAACCGATGATGCTGTTTAAGTCCAAGCTCTATTCGTACGGCTCTGGCTCGACGATAACCAACGACCCATGCTGGCTGCCCAGGAACCAGAGGAACATCCTTGGAAACCTTATTAACAATAGGCCGGAGTTCGGAGAGCCTATAGCTTAGCCCTTTCATACGCATCATGCGATCGACCCAAGCGATCAGTCGAGACTGATCTATGTCGGCAGAACCCGACGTAAATTCGACAAGTGACTCCCTCTCAAAAATCGCTTCGGCTCTCTCGATGAAATCAGCCGTGCCATCAGCGATCTGATAAGGATCTAACCCGAGTGCTCCAGCTGCTTCGCAAAAAGCGAGCTCGCCGGATTGGTACGACGACTGGACTCGATGCCATCGCAGAGCGGCACCGGTTTCACGAACGCCTCGATCTTCTAATCGCGCAAGCACATCTTCGATCAACGACGACAGCCAAGCCTTGCCCTCCTCTTGCGAAAGTACCTCACGAGGCCCACCCCAAAATCGAAGATCCGGATCAGTGTAGATGCTTTGATGGGCTGATATCTCGAACGCCAGGCCATCAAAATTTAATCGTATATCCGGGATCAGATAGCCAGCCCTATATTTTCGAAGTGAAATTTCTCGGTCACGTCCTCCAAAGATGGCCCACCAGTCATGCACAAGCCCGTTGATCAACCCGTAAAGCGCGACAGTTACGGAATCACTAGTTACATTCTGGAGTATGTGCAGAGTCACATTTTTCTCGTTGAGAAAAATCCGAACATCGCCGACCGTCGCGCGCTCTTCGGGTGCTGCGTTGACAGCTTCGTTCTGCCACTCAATCGAATGTTTCATTCTTCTCCGCCTCGCTGATCGGCCACCCTTTATAGGTACCCGCCACCTGGTTTACTGCGAAGCCAAACCAGTGCTGACCCAGCTGATCTCTATACCAGATATACTTTGGATATATTTTGTCACCGTCAAAAAAGCGATACTGGCCCTCTCTAAGAGCAGTACGAACCCATCGGCTGGCCTCTTCACGCTCCTCGGCGGTGATCTTGCGACAAACGGTGGTATGCTCCTTTTTGGGTCTGCTAGCATTCCCGCTTTGATCCTCCCATGCGCCCGGCAAACCACCCCACCAGCGTTTCACCTTGTGTTCCTTGCTGCCAACATAACTTGCGGCCTCAATCTCTTCTTCTGACAAGGGCCGGCGGGTGGGGACTTGCTTCGGACGGGGCATCTTCGCTCAAACAATAGGCGTTATCATGACCATTTGTGGCTCAAGCTGCCCCGGCGCGGGATCGCCCTAGTGACACCCTGCCAGAGAGCCGAGATCATAGGGACTTTCGGTTGGCTAGCAGATTAGAAATCACCTTTAGCGAAATGTCGGGCTAAAACAAAGAGTTCTCGACTGGATAGGACGCTAGCCCGCCTATTGGCGGCGGCTGGTCATAGGTATCCAATAGCTTGGCCTGCCGCACTGAGGAACAGGGCGGAGCTTCAAACCGATTCGAGCCGTTTTCGGTGCAGGACACTCCGCCCTTTCAGATAGTGCCGGATCGACAAGCTCCCCTACACCCCTATCGTCGGCCCGTATTCACCTCCAGCGCCTCTTCCGCCTCCTCCTCGTTTCCGAGAACCTCGCCGTTCACCGCCAGCGCCCGCCCTATCCAGATCGGGCCGACCAGATGGTCGCGCTTGGGGTTGGTGGTGTTGGGGTGGATGAGGATGCTGAGGCCTCGTGATTTCGGCATCAGCCAAGGGACGAGCGTGGCGAAAACCCCGGTGACGAAGGAACCATGGTACCTGGCCTGGTGGCGCGCCGACCGCCCGCCGGTTTCCATCAAACGCCGAACCGCCCTAAGTTGCCGCCGAAAGGCTCGCCGGCTGCAGCGCGCCGGGGAACGGACCGATCCTGGCCGGGCGATGCCCGGACTGGAACAGGTTGCTGTGGAGGTTGGCGATCCACTGCTTGCCTTCGGTCGTCAGCTCCAGATAGCGCAGCGCGTCGCCGATATAGGGCTCGACCTCGAGCGTGAAGAAATCGGTGAAGATGGCGCCGAGATCGGCGGCGGTCCGGCAGCCGAGCTTTTCCACCATGCCGGTCTCGGAGAACTCGGCAAACAGCGCCGTCAGCTTGCGGTGGTAGAAGGGATCGGCGAGCTGGCCGATCAGGTCCGCGGCCCTGACCAGCGCCGGCTCGGTGTTGGTGACATGGTAGGCCGGATCCTTCGGCACCGGAAAGCGCGTCATCTCGATCGCCGCGGCAATGCGCTCCTCGTCGATGAACTTCGAGGACTTGAAACGCTGGCGCACATACATCTTGGCGCGGTCGACATGATAGGGCCCAAGCACCGCGTCGGAGGCGCCGCGCGGCGGCGTGCAGCGGTCGCCGGCCTCGTTGATGACGAAGCTGTCGTCGGTGTCGCCCTCGCACACGCCATGCACCATGCCGATGTCGTGGACAAGCAGCGCGCAGGTGTAATGCAGCCAGTCCTCGGGGGTCAGGGCTTGCGACAGCAGCCGGCCGCGGATGATCTGCTGGCCGGCGAGCGTGACCATCAGCGTATGCTCGATGTCGTGATAGAGCGCGTTCGAACTGCCGATGCGCTCCAGGACAAGGCGGGCCGCCCCGCCCAGGTAGCTCGCATATTCCGGATTGCGATGCGAAAAATATTGGAGGTAGAGTTCCGACAGATAGTCGCCGAGCCGGTTGGCCATGATGGAAATCGGATTGAGCATGACAATCGTTCCTGACCGCTTGGAAGCCTGACAAGTCGCGCCGCGCGGATATCCTAGCACGGTTCCGCCGCAGATTTGTGCCAGACCAAGGCCCCAGGCCCGCCCCTGATCTAAGCCCCCAGCGTCGGCTCGGTATTCACCTCCAGCGCCTCTTCCGCCTCGTCCTCCTCGCCAAGCTCCTCGCCGTTCACCGCCAGCGGGCGGCCGATCCAGATCGGGTCGACAAGATGGTCGCGCTTGGGGTTGGTGGTGTTGGGGTGGATGAGGATGCTCAAGCCCCCGTGGTTCAGCATCAGCCACGGAACCAGCGTCGCGAAAATCTCGTTGGCGAAGGAAACTTGGTACATGGCCTGCCGGTGCGGGCCGACCGGCTCGTCGCGCCAGTTGCCCAGGCGCACGCGGAAACGCTCGCCGACGCGCTGGCGCAGCCATTCGGCACGCTCCCGCTCGGCCGGTCCGCCGTAGTAGATGTGGGCGTGGTAGCTGGCGATCTCCGCAATCGGCCTTGGACTGGTAGAGCCGGTACTGACTTGACTGACTTCGTTCACGATGTTCCCTCTTCGATTGTGTCGCGCCCGGCGGAATTCTAGCCGAAGCACGGACGCCTTGGCAGGGACAATCGTTGACTTCTCGACGCGCGTAATGCCCAAGGGCTGGACAATCGCGAATGCAGCGCTGCCCCCGCGCCCGGGGGGGGGGGGGGGGGGGGGGGGGGGGGG
>NZ_JARTVO010000009.1:34166-187409 GCF_029625675.1 Mesorhizobium sp. WSM4884 | reverse complement strand
CTCGGCGCTGCGCGCCGAGACGGAGCGGGGGAGCAGCATCGGCGATTGCCTTCCACTTCTGGCGAGGGAACGCGCCCGCCGCCTATGGTGCCTGCCCTCCTCTCGCACCACTGCTTGATCAAGCTCCGCTTCAGCCTTGGCGCCACATCGCCTCGCTTGCCGCAGTGCCGTTACTGGCCGCAATGGCGGCCGTTCACCGTCGTCGGCGCCTTCGGCGGCCTGCCGCTGGCGTTGGGTATGTCCGCGCTTGCGCCCTGTGGGCCTGCCGGGCAATTTTGATCGGCATTCGAATTCATATAATCCGAGCTCATGCCGCCACCGCCGATACTGGAGGTGGTGCCTGGATCAACGACTACCTTTCCCGCATTGTGCACCGTCTTTCTTGCATGGTGCCTTGGGTGGTGGATCACGGAAGTTGCCCCGGCGTCCGCGTTGGCGGCGCTCGCATTCTGGGCCAGCGCCGGCGTCGCAAGGCCGATGGCGAGAACCGAGGCTGCGAGGATCTTCGTAAGCATGGCAGATACTCCATTCCGTTTTTTGTTTCGGCTTTGTCGGACTGTGTTCGACGTTTTGGCTCTGTCGAACTGTGTTCGACGGGGGCAGAACCCATCGACCACGCCGACGTTCCGACACCTTTTTTTGAGCGATAAAGTGAGGTCATTGTCATAAAACTGTTGTCATCGAACGCAGGGGGCTTCATCCCGCTCGATGACATCGGCAGCATTCCGACGCGCCAAAACCGCTAGCCGTGCGGAGATGGCATCACGAGCGGAGACGTGACGCCGGCTAAAGCGCGTCGCGATCTTTCAGATTCGCTCCGTGCGCTTTAAGTTTTGATTTTACGCATGTCTTTATCCCGAAACCGGTTCCCACTTTCGGGAGACATGCTTTAGTGGAGACATCGTCGAGCTGATGGAATGGCGGCGCGAGCCGGCGGCCCGCCTGGCGCTATCTCACCGCGGTGACCTTACCCGCCGCATCGAGGCGACAGCCGACTTTCGCCTGGCGGACTTCGATGCCGCCTTGTCTGTCGTAGTCTATGCGCACCTCGATCGGCGCCGTCAGTCCGCCCCGACGCTGGCGCACGAGGCCGGCGCTGGCCACGTCGACACGCACGGCGCCAAGGGGCTTGGCGGAAGCCGTGATCGCCGCGCGGCAGGCGCGCACCACGGCGGCCGGGGTGCCGGGTATCGCTTGCAGCGGCGACAGGAACGCAAAGGGATAGCCCCGGGCGATCCGCCGCAGGTCGCCGCTGGCGATTTTCGAGGGCCTCAGCACGGGCGGCAGAGCGACGGGTTGCTGCGTGGTCTTGGCCAAGGCGGTGGCCGGCGTGACCGCGGCGGTGCTCCGGGGAGAGGTCGCGGCCGATCCGGCGGAAGGATCGTCGCCGGCAGCGACGCCCGTCGAGACGCCTCCGCCTGTGTCGACCCCGACGCCGGCCGACACGCCTCCGCCCGTGTCGACACCGACGCCGGCCGACACGCCACTCAAATTGCCGCTGGTGCTGACGCCGGCGCCGAGCGATCCGTCGGTGCCGACCGATGTCCCGACATTGGCCCCGCCGACGCCATCGACGCTCGCGCCCACGCCCACCGAGACGCCGCCGGAACCGGCGCTCACTCCAGCGCTCACTCCGAGACCGCCGACCTTGCCGCCGACATCAAGAGCCGCGGCAGGCCCGGTCGCGATGCCGATCGCCAGCGCGGCTGCGAGGTAGTTTTTCATGGTCTATTTCTCCTGCGGCACAGGTTTCGGCTCCCCTCTTCACCAGCGAGGATCGAGCTTCGGTGGCCGCGTCGGAAGCAATGCGGCGGGAAGAGCTATGGTCGCCACCACATCAGAGGCCGCCTGATCGAGCTGGGCCGACTTCTGAAGCTGCTTGCGCACGGAGCGCCCCGACGCAGTTGCAAGCGGGCTCGGCGAGATCAGGGCTTTCGGCGCGCGCTTCACGCTCACCGTGCGGGCACGCGCCTTGAAGATGTCGAGCGCCCCTCGCGCCGCGCTCAGGCCGCGGGCCAGGCCGATCGACCTTTCACGCTCTTGCTCCAGCGCTGCGCTCAACGCCGCCGCGGCCTGCTGCGAAGCGTCGCGTTCCTTGCGCATGGCGTCGAGATCACGCGCGGCGGCGTCCGCCCGCTGGCGTTCCAGCGCCAGCGCGGCGCCGGCCTGCTTCGCTGCCGCCTCGGCCATCTGCCGGTCCTTCATGGCGCCGGCCTGCCCGGCCGCAGCCTCATCCGCGCGCATCTCGAGAGCGCCGATGGTTTGGCGGGACGCGGCGAGTTCCTGTTCCAGGAGCTCGACCTTTTGCCGCTCCTCGGCGAGCGCCTGGTCGGCCGCGGCCTGGGAGGCGTCCGCCGCATGCCGCGCCTTAAGCATCGTGGCCTTCTGGTTGTTCCAGATGATGGCCTTGGTCTTGAAGCCTTCGATGACGTGCCGCGCCGCCTCCAGGTCGCGCGCCTGCGCTTCGGCCGTTTGCCGTTGCTCTTCAAGGGCCTGTCCCTGCCTGGCCGCCGTGTCAGCCACCGCGCGTGCCTGCGCGCTTGCGTCGCGCGCGCCGCGCTGCATGACGTCCAGCGCCGCTCGTGCCGCCGCCAATTCGCGGCGCAAAGTCTCCTCCTCATGCCCGCCGGGCAAGGTCTGAGCGGTTTGCCTCGGTTCCTGCGCGGCCTTGGGGGCCAGTTCCCCGGATATCGGGGGCTCGCTCACCGTTGCCGCGCCCGGCCCGTTCTCGATCTCGGCGCGCTCCGGGGCCGACGCACTGCCGTTGACTTCGGCCACCGCCGACGGCTCGGGCGCCGCCTTGTCGCCGGTGGGCTCGACGGAAGCTGTCGTTTCCGCGGCTGGCTGAACCATGCGCTGGACGGTCGTATCCGGCCGCTCGGGTCCGCCGCTCCTGGCTTGCAGGCGGTCGGCAATCAGCCTTGCCAGCTCGTCGGCGCGCAGGCCCGCGGCTGCGATGCTGCCGATGTTTGGAAGATCGAGCGTGCCGGTCGCGTCGATGCTGAAACTCCGGTTGAGCTGCAACCCTTCCACGGCGCCGTCGCGCAGAGCAGTCCAACGCCAGACGCGCAGCTCGATCCTGTCTCCCGGGCTCAGTCTGTCGTCCGACTGCGCCTTTGCCGGAAATCCCGGCAGCAGAACGAGGCATACGAGGCATAGCATGGCGCCCCGGCCGCACATTCCAGGAAGCAGATTCAAAAACCGTCGTCTGAGGGAGGTGAAGTCACGATGGAGGCAAGTTGACTGGGTACTTTGCACCTGATTCATCACTGAACCTCGCCGGCTGCGCGACCCTAAAACGCGTCGCGATCTTTCAGATTCGTTCCATGCGCTTCAGGTTTCTGATTCACGCATGTCTTTGTCCCCGAAACCGGTCCCCACTTTCGGGGGACATGCTTTAGCCGCTATTCATTCTCCGTGAACTGCGCGGGCTGGATGCCCACCAAAGGGCCAATGATAGAAAAGCGCTCTCGGCCACGCCAAGCACTGAAAAAGGCTTAGGGGCTGTCTCCTTTCAACGTAGCTGTCATCGATCCGTCGCCGGTGGCTGCGGCGGGCGCTAAAGGCGCCCGTCACCCGCTCAGCGGCTAGCTTCGGAGTTCCTTTGGCCGGGTCCAGGATCCGGATGAAGGCCGTCAAAACCGCCTTCTTGTGAGCGGCCGCTTGGTTGCAAAACGGGCCAGATTGTCGAGCGTGCGCGGTACCGGCGCATCCTCGATCGCTTCGATGGCGCCTTTCTCCGCGGCTTCCCGCCGAAAGCGCTCTACCCAATCCTCGGTGAGGTCGTCCCGCTGAACCGTGTATTGGGAGACCGCCACCGTTGCCGGAACCGGAACATCCAGCAACTCGGCGACAGCTTCGACGTAAGGCCGCGGGTCCGGCTGGAGATCCTCGTAGACGAACCTCCGGCAGGGCAATTGCGAAAGGCTCAGGTAGGCCCGCCAGAATGCGTAGCTCTGCTCGATCTGGAAGAAGGCCCGGCTGATACCGGCAAAGCTGTAGGGCACAGGAGTCCCGGCCCCCTCGTGCCGGCTCGTCCACAAGAGCGAAGCGCTGGCGCGGT
Source organism: Mesorhizobium sp. WSM4884 (assembly GCF_029625675.1). Taxonomy (NCBI): domain Bacteria; kingdom Pseudomonadati; phylum Pseudomonadota; class Alphaproteobacteria; order Hyphomicrobiales; family Phyllobacteriaceae; genus Mesorhizobium; species Mesorhizobium sp. WSM4884. The sequence goes on along the minus strand of NZ_JARTVO010000009.1, from coordinate 183,346 downwards.
AGAAGGAAATGGCCTGGCGAAGACGATCACGGCGTTCGAGCAGGATGAAGCCGAGATCGTTATTCCTTCTGACCTCGAACAGGAAATCCTTGCCGCATTTGCCCTTCGACCAGATCAGATGGCGCGGAAACACTTTTATGGCGAAGCGGCCGTTCTCGGTCGAGGATTCCTTGATGACCACGTCTTCAAGGACATCGTAGCTGCGAGGCTCCAGGCCCAAATAGGCCGACTTGAGCCATTCGCCCGAACAGCCCATGGTGCCCGTCGCATTCGTGAGGCTTCCCAGCCAGCTCGAACCGCTTCTTCCCTCGGTCAGGACCGCGACGCCCTTCAACATGACCCCCTTTCGAGGGCTTCCAGTAAAGCGGCAAAAACGCGCCGGCTCAACGGGCAACAGGCGTCGGCCACTGCCTTGATGTCCGTGGGGTCGGACAGCTAAAGCGCGTCGCGATCTTTCAGATTCGCTCCCTGCGCTTTAGGTTTCTTGATTTTACGCATGTCTTTGTCCCGAAACCGGTTCCCACTTTCGGGAGACATGCTTTAGCCCGTGCCGCCACGCCGCTCTCCGTTCCGCCTCTCGCTTCCCCACAGGGCGCGCTCGAACACATTGCGCCTCCGCTTCTTCGGCATGAGCTCCACATCGCTGACCAGCTTCGCCCCGCCCTCGCGCCGCTCCAGCGTGATCTTGCGGCTGTGAAAGGCTTCCAGCTCGGCACGGTGCGCCACGCTGATGATGGTGACCTTCGGCAATGCGTGGATCACCGTCTCCATCATCCTGTCCTGGCTCTTCTCGTCGAGGGCCGAGGTCGCTTCGTCCAGCACGACGATGTCGGGGCAGTGCAGAAGCAGGCGCGCGAAGGCGAGGCGCTGCTTTTCGCCGCCGGAAAGCGTCTGGTCCCAGGGCGCCTCTTCCTTCAGCCGGTCCTTCAGGTAGTCGAGGCCCACCTTGTCGAGGGCGGCGTTGATCTTCTTGATCGTCCAGTTGTCGGCGGCGGCGGGATAGGCGACCGCGCGGCGCAGCGAGCCGGTGGGGATGTAGGGGCGCTGCGGCAGCATGAACAGCCGCCGGCCGGCGTGGAAATTGACGCTGCCGCCGCCCCATGGCCATAGCCCCGCGATCGCCCGCACCAGCGTCGACTTGCCGGTGCCGGATTCGCCGGCCACCAGCACCCGCTCGCCCGGCTCGATCTCGACCTCCGTTTCCTTGACCACGCCGGTGCCGTCGTTGAGCGTCACGGAGAGATCGTCGAGAGAGAGCATGGCGCCGTTCTCCGTCTTGCCGTGCCTGATGCGCCCGAAGGCCTCGCTCTCTTCGGCGCGCTCCAGCCCGTCGAGCGACATCATCAGCGAGGCGATCCGGCGGGCCGATGCGTTCCAGTCGGCGAGACGCGGATAATTGTCGACCAGCCAGCCGAAGGCGGCCTGCACGATGGCGAAGGCGGAGGCCGCCTGCATCACCTCGCCGAGCGACATCGAGCCTTCGAGGAATTTCGGCGCGCAGAGCAGCACCGGCACCACCGGCGCGAACAGGCTCGACCCCTGCGAGACCAGCGCCGTGCGCATGTGCTGTCCGGTCAGCAGCGCCCATCGCCTCAGCACCTGGCCGAAAGTATTGTCGATGCCGCTGCGTTCCTCCTCCTCGCCGCCGAGCAGGGCGATGCTCTCGCCGTTTTCGCGCACGCGCGTCAGCACGTAGCGGAATTCGGCTTCCGTCTGGTTCTTCTCTTCGGAAAGCTGCACGAAATGGCGGCCGATCACCACCATCGAGGTCGAAGTGATGGCGGCATAGATCACGGCCGTGATGACGAGGAAGCCGGGAATGGTGAGATTCGAGCCGTCGAGCGGCAGGGTAAGCGCACCGCCGATCGTCCACAGCACGACGATGAAAGTCGAGGCCGCCAGGAAGGCGGAAAGGACGCCGGCGATGAAATCGACGGGCGACTCGGTGGCAATGCGCAGATCCTCCGAGATGCGCGCCTCGGGGTTCGTGTGGTCGCCGGCCACAAGGTTGAGCTGATAGTAGCGGCCGTTGGCGAGCCAGCGGGCGATGACCGCCGTGGTCAGCCAGGAGCGCCAGCGGCGCTGGATCGTCATGCGCAGATAGACCTGCGCGACGACTAGGCTGATGCTGCCGGCGACCAGCGGCAGGAAGACGGCGCTGAGCGTATAGACGGTGTGGACATCGCGCTGCTCGATGGCGTCGAAAAACGCGCGGTTCCAGACATTGATGCCGTACTGGAAGCCGACATTGGCACAGATCAGCACCAGCAGCCCGAATGTGAACGGCAAGGCGAGCTTGTCGCCACGCCGGCCCCAGTAGCCGCGCCCGCTGATCCAGAAACGCTTCAGCAGGTATCTCTTGCGCGCCTGCTCGGCCTGTTGCGGGGTGAGCTGCGGGTCCGGTTCGACCGCATCCGGTGGCGGCGCGGGTTCACCGACGGCCTCCGGCGCGGCTTCGGCGGCGGATTCCTTCTCTTCCTCTTCGCGCTGCTTTTCTGAGCGCAGCTTTTTTTCGTGCCCGTCAGGGCGCAGCATTTTTGGGCGCGGCTTTCGCCGGCGCGACCGCTGCGCATCGTCTGTTTTGGCCCCGTCGGCCGGCTTCAGTTTGGATTTACCCTCTGCCATCAGGCCGACAACGGCTCAATGTTCAGAAGGTTTCCTGTGTCGATGCGGAACCCAATGGGCGGCGTGCCAGGCCACCTGCCGCTATTGGGTCGCGGGCGGCGCGTCGACGGCCCACTCGGGATCGGCGCCGAACGGGTGGTCGATAAAGAAGGCCCATGTGCCGTCGGGCAGCCTGCGGTGCACCTCCATGTCGTAATGGTGCACTTCGATCGGCTTGCCGCCGCCATCGGTGCCGCGGATCAGCCATTGCGAGCGGGTCATGGCGAAGTCGCCCGACACCGTCGTGTGATGGGTGACGACGTCCATATGCGGCTTCATACCGATATAGGCCGACATCGTCTTGCGGATGCCGGCGGCGCCGCGTGCGGTCGTCGTGCCGCCATGGACTTGGTCCACCTGCACGATCGAGGCGTCAGGATGGTACATCGCCGCCGCCGCTTCCACGTCCTGTGCATTGAAGGCTCGCGCAAGCCAGAGGTTGCAGAGTTCCGGTGAGGGTGCGCCCATTCTCAGTGTCTCCTTCCTGCTGCGGTGGATGGGCCTGCCTATGGTGATGGGTTGACGCGCCGGCAGCGCGGGCGCGCCGTCCCCTCACCGAGGTCATCGATCCTGCCCGGCAACCTTCCGGTTCGCCCCATCGCTCCGCCCGGCGTCACCTCATCCGCTGATGCCGCGGCGCGCGGCGGCCATGCCCTCCCACATCAGCTTCAGGCCGAGCGCGCCGACAACGGCGCCGGCGGCGCGGTCGATCCAGTGCTTGGTGCCGAGATAGGCCGAGCGCGGCTTACTGGAGGAAAAGGCGAAGGCGACGACCGCGTACCAGACGAATTCGTTGCAAAAGAGCAGTGGCGGCAGGACGAAGAGCATCCAGAGCGGCGGCGAGGCCGGCAGCATGGCCGCGAACATCGAGGCGTAGAAGATCGCGGTTTTCGGGTTGGCGAGCTGCACCAGAAGCGCGCGGCGCAGCGCCCGCCAGAACGAGCCGGCGCGCGCCGACGCATCGTTGGCGATCTCGATCGGCTCGTTGGCGCCGCGCCAGATCTTGATGCCGATCCACAACAGATAGGCGCCGCCGGCGATGCGCAGGAAAATGTCCAGCCAGGCGACCTGGACGAGCAGCGCGGTCAGGCCCGCGACCGCGATGGTGGCGAAGATGAAGCCGCCAATGCCCATGCCGATCGCCGCCGCCAGGCCGTCGGTGCGCTCGCCGGCCACCGCGATGCGCGAGACGACGACGAAGCTCGGCCCGGGGCTCATCGCGCCCAGCAGGAAAACGCCAAGGATGGACAGGATGGTTGCGAGCTCGGACAATGTTTCCTCCCCGGTCGGTGCAGGTTCCAAGTAACACAATGCACGCGCCGCGCGCCTTGTCACTACCCCGGCGGCGGAACCGATCGGCCAGAGGAGCACCGTTCCTTCCAATTCCTGCCAAATGCGGAGCGGCGTCCAACGGCGCTGACGGCCGAAGCGGTCGCGACATCGGCCGGCGCGTCTGGCGGACACGGCGTCTGGTCGGGCCGGAGGCGCGCCCTATCTTTTCCCCAGCCGGTCCAGCCATCGGGCAAAAGCCACCTCTGCGGAACAAGCGGCAACTGCCAAAGTCAGGTGCGCCGTCCAGCAGTTGAGTGGTGTCTGGCGGAAGTGTCTCAAAGTCTGCATCCGGGGAGACTTCAGATGAAAGATGCCGCAGAGCGCGCCCCTGACCGAGGCGAGTTTCTCAAACACCGACGCCGTGCCGCCGGCCATCACGTCCTACCGACACTTTCCCGCCGCATGATCCGTTCCAGTGTTTTCGCTCGGTAGATCCAGGCAAGGCCGCCCGCTCTTCTGGATAGCCGCGATGGCAACGCTCTCCGGCTGCGTGGGCGGCGTGCTCGACCCGCAAGGCCCGATCGGCGCGGGCAACCGCACGATCCTGCTCAACTCGCTGGCGGTCATGCTGGTCATCGTCATCCCGACCCTGGTGGCGCTGCTTTTGTTTGCCTGGATGTTCCGCGCCTCCAACCGCAACGCCCGCTACGATCCAGGCTTCACCTATTCGGGCCGCATCGAGCTGATCGTCTGGTCGATCCCGACGCTCACCATCCTCTTCCTTGGCGGGTTGATCTACTACGGCTCCTACCATCTCGATCCGCGCAAGCCGATCGCCTCCAGCCAACCGCCGCTCGACATCCAGGTGGTGGCGCTCGACTGGAAATGGCTGTTCCTCTACCCCGACCAGGGCGTCGGGACGGTCAACCAGCTGGTCATCCCGGCCGGCGTTCCGGTGCGCTTCAAGCTGACCTCGGCCAGCGTGATGAACACCTTCTTCGTGCCGCAGCTCGGCAGCATGGTCTATGTCATGAACGGCATGCAGACCGAGGTCAATCTGCAGGCCGACCGCGAGGGCGACTATTTCGGCCTGTCGGCGCATTTCAGCGGCGACGGCTTCTCGGATATGAATTTCCGCGTGCGGGCGATCCCGGCCGACGCCTTCGCCAGCTGGGCCTCGTCGCTGCACGGCGGCGGCGGCGTGCTCAACGCCAGCGCCTATCGCGAGCTTGCCCGGCAAAGCATCAACGTGCCGCTATCCTCTTTCGGCCATGTCCAGCCAGGCCTGTTCGACGCGATCGTGCGCCAGACGCTGCCGCCAGGTCCGGGACCGGCCGAGACCGCTGCCGGCGAGGCGCAGGTGAGCCCGAAGGCCGAGCCGAAGGCGGGAACGCCGCCCGCGGCCCAACAGCCCAAAGTGGGAGGATGACGATGCTCGGCAAGCTCGACTGGTCGGCCATTCCCTTCGATCAGCCCATTCCCCTGGGCGCCGCTCTCATCGTCTTCCTCGCGGCGGCGGCGGTACTGATCTGGATTACGGTCAAAGGCTACTGGCCCTATCTCTGGCACGAGTGGATAACCTCGGTCGACCATAAGCGCATCGGCGTCATGTATATCGTGCTGGCGGCGCTGATGCTTTTTCGCGGCTTCGTCGACGCCGTCATGATGCGCACCCAGCAGGTGATGGCCATCCACGGGCCGGGCTACCTGCCGCCGGAGCACTACGACCAGGTCTTTTCGGCCCACGGCACGATTATGATCTTCTTCGCCGCAATGCCCTTCGTCATCGGGCTGATGAATTTCGTCGTGCCGCTGCAGCTCGGCATCCGCGACGTCGCCTTCCCGACGCTGAATTCGGTCAGCTTCTGGCTGACGGCGACGGGCGCGCTGCTGGTCAACATCTCGCTCGTCGTCGGCGAGTTCGCGCGCACCGGCTGGCTGCCCTATGCGCCGCTGTCGGAGACCACCTATTCGCCCGGCGTCGGCGTCGACTACTATCTCTGGTCGATCCAGATCTCCGGCGTCGGCACACTGCTCACCGGCGTCAACCTGGCGACGACTATCCTCAAGATGCGTGCGCCCGGCATGGGCTATCTGCACATGCCGATGTTCTGCTGGACCTCGCTCGCCTCCAACATGCTGATCGTCGCGGCCTTCCCGATCCTCACAGCCACGCTCGCCATGCTCACGCTCGACCGCTATCTCGGCTTCCATTTCTTCACCAACGAAGCCGGCGGCAACCAGATGATGTTCGTCAACCTCATTTGGGCCTGGGGGCATCCAGAGGTCTACATCCTGGTGCTGCCCGCCTTCGGCATCTATTCCGAGATCTTCTCGACCTTCTCGTCGAAGCCGCTGTTCGGCTACCGCTCGATGGTGGCGGCGACGATGTTCATCTGCGTCGTCTCCTTCATGGTCTGGCTGCACCACTTCTTCACCATGGGCGCCGGTGCCGACGTCAACGCGGCCTTCGGCATCGCCACCTCCGTCATCGCCGTCGGCACCGGGGTCAAGATCTACAACTGGCTCTTCACCATGTATGGCGGGCGCGTGCGCTTCGACACGCCGATGCTGTGGGCGCTGGCCTTCGTCACCACCTTCGTCATCGGCGGCATGACCGGTGTGCTGCTTGCCGTTCCGCCGGCCGACTTCATGCTGCACAATTCGCTTTTCCTCGTGGCGCACTTCCACAACGTCATCATTTCGGGCGTGCTGTTCGCAGCCTTTGCCGGCTTGACCTACTGGTTCCCGAAAGCCTTCGGCTTCCGCCTGCATGAGGGCTGGGGCAAAGCGGCGTTCTGGTTCACGCTTGCCGGCTACATGCTGGTCTTCGTGCCGCTCTATATCGTCGGCCTGCTCGGCATGACGCGCCGCCTCCAGCATATCGACATGGACCTGTGGACGCCGTGGCTGGTGGTGGCGGCTTTCGGCATCGCGGTGATGATCGTCGGCGCGGCATGCCAGGTCGCGCAGCTCGTCGTCTCGATCAGGCATCGCGACGAGCTGCGCGACGAGACCGGCGACCCTTGGGACGGCCGCACGCTGGAATGGTCGACGTCCTCCCCGCCGCCATTCTTCAACTATGCGCGCCTGCCTTATGTCGAGAACGAGGAGCCCTACTGGACCCTCAAGCAGCGGGCCATCGAGGGGCAAGGCCCGGCCGAAGACGAAAGCTATGAGCCGGTCGAGATGCCGCGCAACAGCCCGACGGGCTTCGTCGCCGCCTTCTTCAGCACGCTGATCGGCTTCGCGCTGATCTGGCACATCTGGTGGCTGGCGATCGTCGGCTTCATCGGCGCCTACATCACCTTCGTCGTCTTCGCCTGGCGCGAGCATGGCGACTACGAGATCCCCGCCGACCAGGTCGAGCGCCTCGACCGCGACGGCAAGGCGGCGCAGCTTGCCTGGATGCGCAGACGGGAGCGCGTGGCATGAGCGACATCACGGCCGGCAGCGCAATCCGCGAACCCTACCGACCCGGACAGTCCGGCGGACATGATCACGGCGGACACGGGCATGGCCTGTTTCCGGCGACAGGCCATGGCCAGGGCGGCCCGGCCTCGAAATTCGTCACGGTCGCCTACGGCTTCTGGATCTTCCTGTTGTCCGACATCATCATGTTCTCGGCCTTCTTCGCCGCCTTCGCGGTGCTGTCCAAGGCAACCGCCGGCGGGCCGACCGGCAAGGAGCTGTTCGAGCTCACCCGCGTCGCGGCGCAGACGGGGCTTCTGCTCACATCGAGTTTCACCGGCGGTCTTGCGACGCTCGCGACCCACCGCCGCTCGATGGCCGCAACCCAGTTCTGGCTGCTCGTCACCGGCCTGCTCGGCGCTGCCTTCCTGTTCCTCGAGGTGCAGGAATTCGCGGCGATGGCGAACGAGCAGGCAGGCCCTTCGCGCAGCGCCTTCCTCTCCGCCTTCTTTGCCCTCGTCGGCTGCCACGGCACCCATGTCGGGCTCGGCCTGCTCTGGCTCGGCACCATGATGGCGCAGCTTTGGGTGAAGGGCTTCCGTCCGGAGCTGTTGCGGCGGCTCCACTGCTTTGGCCTGTTCTGGCACGCGCTCGACATCATCTGGATCGCCATCTTCACGCTGGTTTATCTCCTGGGAGCATCGCCATGAGTGAAATCGACAGCCGGACCGACGAATTGCTCGACCGCCGCGATTCGGCACCGGGCGAAGAGAGCATCACCGAGCACGAGCTGGCGGGAGGGCTGTCCGGCTATCTGCTCGGCTTCGGCCTGGCGATCCTGTTGACCATCGCCTCATTCCTTGCCGCGCAAACCGGCCTGATCTACCAGCCGGCGGTGATCTCGGCGCTGGTGGTGCTGGCCATTGCGCAGATGGGCGTGCACCTCGTCTTCTTCCTGCACATAACCACCGGGCCCGACAACACCAACAACGTGCTCGCGCTCGCCTTCGGCGTGCTGATCGTCGCGCTCGTCGTGATCGGCTCGGTCTGGATCATGGCCCATCTCAGCGTGAACATGGCGCCGATGAGCGCCCACCAGGCCGAGATGATGCCTTAGAGCAGTGCCGGGAAAACCATGTCCACGGTTTTCCGTCCGGCGTTGCGTAAAAACAAACAGTTCGAGCAGTTCGGCATTTCCGCGAAACACAAACAACGCCCGTGAGGGCAGGCGAATGGCCGCATCGCCAACCCCGCCAAAGTCGGCCCCTGCCCCTCCGGCCCTTGACGAAAATTGGCGCGCCTGCTTGAGACTCCGGCGCAAACGGGGCATCTGCTCCATGGGGAGATGAGCAGGCGGTGGGCAAGCTGTGAGGCGCGTTTTTCGATTGCTCGCTGCTGTGATCATGGCGTCCGGCCTCACCGGGTGCACCAGTGTTTCCTATTACGCGCAATCGATTGAGGGCCATGTCGAGATCATGGCCGCGCGAAAAAATGTGGGGAAGCTGATCCGCGATCCTTCAACGCCGGAGGCATTGCGCGCGAAGTTGACGTCGGCGAGCGCCATACGCCGCTTTGCCACGGACGAGTTGGCGCTGCCCGATAACAGCAGCTACCGCAGCTATGTCGACGTCGGCCGGGACAATGTGACCTTTGCCGTTTTTGCCGCGCCGCAATTTTCGCTCACGCCGATAACATGGTGCTTTCCGGTCTTCGGCTGCGTTCCATATCGGGGCTACTTTTCGCAAAAATCCGCGGCTGAAAGCGCTGCCGAGCTGCAGCGACAGGGGCTGGACGTCTATGTGTCAGGCGTCACCGCCTATTCCACGCTGGGCTGGTTCAGCGACCCGCTGCTCAACACCATGCTTCGCCAGGACGACACCTATATCGCCAGCCTTGTCTTTCATGAACTGGCGCATCAGAAAATCTATGTGAACAACGATTCTGCCTTCAACGAGGCTTTCGCGGTTTCGGTCGAAACCAGCGGCGTCAGGAAATGGCTCCGCGCCACCGGCAATCGCGCCGGATTGCGCCGCTACGAAGCCAATCGCAAGCGCAGCGCCGATTTTCTCGGACTGATTTCGAAAACCCGGGACGAGTTGCGGCAGGTCTATGGCAGCCCCCGTAGCCTGCGGCAGATGGCAGCCGCCAAGGCAGCCACGATCGACAGGCTACGGATGCGCTACCGCCACATGCGCGACACGCGATGGGCCGGATACCGGGGCTACGATGCCTGGTTCAATAGCCCGATCAACAACGCAAAGCTCGCCGCGACCGCCGTCTACGGCGAACAGGTTCCGGCGTTTCTTCACCTGTTCGACTTGTGCGGTGGCGATTATCCGAAGTTTTATGCTGCTGTTCGGCGGATCGGCGTCTTGCCCGCCTCTTCGCGTGCGGACGCGCTGAAGACCGCGGCGACGTGCAACTGACATGACGAGAAGGCAGCGATCATCGCAAGCATCGGCCGATGCCGGCTTGGGCAGCCACGCGAGCGCAATCGCATAAGGCGCTCCCCCTCTCCGTCTCGGCGCTGCCATATGCGATTGCCCCTGGGCCGCCACGCGAGGTCGTTCCGGGCCTGAAAAACCAAAAAGGCCCCTTGCAGGGCCTTTGCAACACCGTCCGGGCTTTGCCCTACTGGCTCGAAAACGTAACGGTAACGCCGCGCTGCCGGAAATAAGCCTGCATCAGCTTGCGGCCCGCACGGTTGTTCTGCACCAGCCTGGCCGGATCGAACACCGCCTCTTTTATCCCCTCCCGCGCCAGCGCCGCCTTCAGCGCCGCGATATGCGCGTCGATGTCGGCATTGTCCGCTTTGAGCGAGGCGTAGATGCTTTCGGTCGCTTGGGCCACGGTGGGTTCGCTCACAGATGTCGTCCTTCGGTTGATTGAGCGGCGGCTTAGCCGGGCCTAAAAACAAAAACAAGGCCCCGCACGGGGGCCTTGTCACTACGGCTTCGATTTGCAGGGCGGCGCCTATTTCCCCGCCATCGCCTTGGCGTTCTCCGGCGTGATCGCGGTGGTGTCCACCGTCACGGTCGGCTCAACGGAGGTCGCGCAGTCGAGCAGGATCTTCTTTGCCATGTCGATCGCTTCCTTGGCGCCCGTCGGATAGGTGAATGTAGCCGCCCAATCACCCTTTGCGACGGCCTCGATGCCGCCGGCGGGACCTGGCAGGCCGTCGGTGCCGATGATCTTGACGTCCTTGCCGGCGCCCTTGGCGGCGAGCAACGCGCCCGCGGCCATCATGTCGTTCGAGGCATAGAGCACCTTGATGTCGGGATGCGCCTGGAGCATGGCGGAAAAGGCGGTCTGGGCTTTATCCGGAACCCAGTCGGCGGCCTGCTCGGCGACGATCTGGATCTTGGCATTGGCCTTCACGCCTTCCTTGAAGCCGTTCAAGCGCTCCACCGCCGGGGTCGAGCTCGGCAGGCCTTCCAGCACCGCCGCCTCGCCGCCATCGGGCAAAAGCTTCGATGCCGTGTACTTGCCGGCTTCCTCGGCGATCTTGAAATTGTCGCCGCCGATGAAGGCCGTGTAGTCCTTGCCGGGGTCACCCACCGTCTTGCGGTCGAGCTCGATGACCGGGATGCCGGCATCCATGGCGCGCTTCACGGCAGGCGTCAGCGGGGCGGCCTCGAATGGCGAGATCAAGAGAAGGTCGACCTTCTGGGTGATGAAGTTGTCGACCTGCGAGGTCTGTGTGTTGACGTTTCCGGCGCCGTCGGCGATCTGCAGCGTGAAGCCGGGCACTTCCTTGGCCGCCGCCGTCAGCTCGTCATTGACGTGCTGGCGATAGGGCTCGGCATTGTTGGCCTGCGAAAAGCCGATGACGAACTGGCCGTCCTTGGCGCAGGCCTTCACCATCGGGTCCGCCGCCTGCGCGGCGCCTGCAATGCACAGGCCGGCGCTCGCAAGAAGCGCGACCCGAAGGACGCGCGATCCTCTCAGTGTGGTTCTCATACTCAGTCTCCTCCTCGTCCGGCTCGGGGTGCCAGACCTTTGGTTGCTCTTTCGGGATGCTGCCGCCGACCTCCTATCGTCCCAAACCCTCGCGGCGGCGAACGAGGGATTGAAGCACTGCCGCGAGCACGATGATCGCGGCGGTCGCGAGCAGCTGCATGGCGGGGGTGATGTTGTTGAGCTGAAGGATGTTGGCGAGAGCGCCCAGCATGATGGTGCCGGCCACGGTGCCGACCATCGAGCCGGCGCCGCCGAACAAGCTGGTGCCGCCGATGACCACGGCCGCGATCGCGGTGAGCTCGTAGCCCATGCCGTCATTGGCGCTGCCGAAGTTGAACTGGCCGGCATGGACGATGCCGGCAAGGGCTGAGGCAAAGCCGGTGATGGCGTAGACCGAGACCTTCACCATCGACACCGGCACGCCGGAAATGCGCGCGGCGCGCTCGTTGCCGCCGACGGCATAGACATAGCGGCCGAAGCGCGTGGTGTTGAGCACCAGCGTGGCGATGGCCGCGAAAATGATGAAGACGATGGTCGCCACCGGCACGGTGTTGTCGAACAGGCGCTCGCCCAGCACCGCGAACACCGGCGGCGCGAGACCCGGTCCGTCGCCATAGGAAATATTGATGTACTGGTTGCCGGAAACGACCAGCGCGAGGCCTCGCGCCGCCTGCAGACCGGCGAGCGTGACGATGAAGGGCTCCAGCCGAAAGCGTGTGGAAATCGTGCCCTGGACAATGCCAAAGACGGTGCCCATGACGAGCACGGCCAAGATGGTAGCGATGAGGCCGAAGCCGCCGGAGATCATCATGGTGGCGGTGACGACGGCGGAGAGGCCAAGCACCGCGCCCACCGACAGATCGATGCCGGCGGTGATGATGACGAAGGTCATGCCGATGGCGATGATGCCGGTCTCCGACACGGCGCGCACGATGTTGGCGATGTTGTCGGGATTGAGGAACAGGATCTCGCCATGGCGCCTCGGCGAGAAGATGACGCCGCCGATCGCCACCAGCACCAGGCCGATCAGGCTCTGGAAGCGCACGATGATCGCCAGCGGATCGACGCGGTGCTTTTGCGCGGCGGGCGCCGCCGGGCTTGAACCCGCCGGGCTGGCCGCCACCGAAATCTTCTGGTCCGACATCAGGCCTCCCTGCCGTTTGCCGCGGCAAGCACGGTGTGCTCGTCGATGCCGCCGTTGAATTCCGCCACATTGCGCCCCTGGCGCAGCACCACGATCCGGTCGCAAAGCCCGATCAGCTCCGGCATCTCGCTCGACGCGACCAGTATGCCCAGCCCCTGCGCCGCAAGGGCTCTCAGCCGCGCGTAAATCTCGCCCTTGGCACCGACATCGACGCCGCGCGTCGGCTCGTCGAGTAGCAGGAGGCGCGGATTACCGAGGATTTCCTTGGCCAGCACCACCTTCTGCTGGTTGCCGCCGGACAGCGCGCCGACGGCGATGTCCGGGTTCTTCGGGCGGATGTCGAACTGACCGAAGGACTGCCGCACGGCCTCGGCCTGGCGGCGCGACGACATCAGGCCGGCCGGCGAGATGCGGCGGATCACCGACATCACCAGGTTGAGGCCGACCGCCATCCTCAGCATCAGGCCGCTGCCGCGCCGGTCGTCGGTGACGAAAGCGATGCCGGCCTTGCGCGCGGCGCGGATGGATTCGAGCTTCACAGGTCGGCCGTCGACCGCCACCTCGCCCTGCCAGCGGCCGGCAAGGCCGGTGCCGTAGAGCGCGGAAAGCAGCTCGGTGCGCCCAGCCCCCATGATGCCGGCCAGGCCGACGATCTCGCCTTCCCTGACCTCGAGCGAGATGCCGCTCGGCGGCTGCCAGCCGGCGCTTTCGCGGGTGAGCCTGAAGCTTGCGTCCTTAAGGCTGAGCAGCGTCTTGCCGGCGCTCTTCGCGCGCTCGGGATAGAGCTCGTCCAGCGGCCGCCCGACCAGGAGGCGCACCAGCTCGGCCTGCGGCGCATGCGGCTCGGTGATGCCTGCGACGCGGCCGTCGCGCATCACCGTGACGCGGTCGGCGATGCCGGGCACTTCCTCCAGCCGGTGCGAGATGTAGACGATGCCGACGCCGCTGGCGGCGAGCTTCCTCATGATGTCGAACAGGCGCTCGACCTCGCCGACGGTGAGCGCCGCCGTCGGCTCGTCCATGATCAGCACGCGCGAGGCATAGGACAGCGCCTTGACGATCGCCACCACCTGGCGCTGGCCGATCGATAGGTCGGCGACGAGCCGCGCCGGGTCGATGGCGAGTTCGATCGCCTCCAGCCGCTGTTTTGCCTCGCGGCGCATGGCCGGCACATCGAGCATGCCGCCCGGCCGCATCAGCTCGCGGCCGAGGAAAAGGTTCGCCGCCACATCGAGCGAGGGAACAAGGTCTAGTTCCTGGAAGATCGTGGCGATGCCGGCGGCCTGCGCCTCGCGCGGATTGCTGAAGGTGACCTGCTTGCCGTCGATGCGGATCTCGCCCTCATCCGGCGTGTGGACGCCCGACAGCAGGTTCATCAGCGTCGACTTGCCGGCGCCGTTCTCGCCGAGCAGCGCGTGGATTTCGCCGGCCTTCAGGTCGAAGTCGACACCGCGCAGCGCCTGCACGCCGCCGAAATGTTTTACGGCGCCAGTGACGGAAAGCAGGGGCGCGCTCATGCAGACCTCATCAGCGCCGGCCTCGCGCAGGATTCCCGCGCCTGCAGCCTCGCTTGCAGCCGCACGGCGTGGGGTGCCGCGTCGCTCGATGCGATGCGCTCGCTGAGCAACGCAGCCGCCTGCCTGCCGATCTCGGTGCAGGGCTGCTCGACCAGCGTCAGCCTGGGCTCGAAACAGTCAGCCCATTCGAAATCGTCGAAGCCGACCAGCGAGAGGTCGCGCGGGATCGAAAGACCCTTCTCGCGGATGGCACGGACTGCCCCGATCGTCGTCATGTTGTTGCCGGTGACCAATGCGGTGGGCGGCGTGGGCAGCGACAGGATCGTATGCGTCGATGCCGTGGCGCTCGCCGTGTCGACATTCTCCGGCGAGACATAGTGCGGCAGGCACTCAAGTCCATTGGCGGCAAGCGAAGCGCGGAAGGCGTCGACGCGCTCGCGCGTGGTAGCGAGCCCCGGCTGGCCGGCGATGTAGCCGATGCGCCTGTGGCCGAAGGAGGCGACATGATCGATCAGTGCCCGCATCGCCGTCTCGTTCTCGACGCCTATCTGGTCGAAGCGGTCGTCGGCGAAGCGGTCGATGAGCACGCAAGGCAGCTTCTTTTCGGCGAGATAGGCGATCGCGCGCTCCGGCGAGCCGGACGGCGCCAGGATGACGCCGTCGACGCGGCGCTGGTGGAAGGCGCGCACCACCTGAAGCTCGCGGTCCGGGTCTTCCTGCGTATCCGACAGGAACACCATCAGGCCGAGGCGCGCGCATTCGGCTTCGACCGCGCAGATGATGTCGGTGAAGTAAGGGTTGGAGATCGCCGAGATGGCGAGACCGACGCTGTTGGTCGAGGCGACCTTCAGTGAGCGCGCCAGTTCATTGGGCTGGTAGCCCATGGCGGCGATGGCGTCGTTAATCAGTTGCGCTTTCTCGGGCGAGACGAAGCGCGTGCGGTTGACGACATGCGAGACCGTCGAAACCGAGACGCCGGCGCGGCGCGCGACCTCAGCCATTGTCGGCATTGCGGCTCGAACGGAGTGCCCGCAAGCGCCCCTCCCTTGATTGCGTTTCCCGTCCGCTCTTCGGCGGATCTGGCGAGACCATAGAGCCATCGAAACGTTTGCGCAATCGATTCGATGGTGAGTTGTGGAAATTCTTTTTGGCACTGCGACGAGAGGCCTTTGAGGCGATGTCGCTTTTAATTGTCCAAGCCGGAAGAACCTCGACAGCTACGACGTGAAAGCCAGCCAGGCCGTGCCGGCGAGAAGCGTCAGCAAGGTCAGCGGCACGCCGACCTTGAAGAAGGCCATGAAGGAGAGCTCCTTGCCCGCCGCCTTCGCCTGTTCGGCGACGATGAGGTTGGCGACGGAACCGAGCAGGGTGAAATTGCCGGCGAGCGTCGAGCTCATCGCCACGACCAGCCAGGCGCGCTCGGGATTTTCGAGGCCGGGGATGAAGGGCCTCAGCGCCAGCACCGCCGGCACATTGCTCATGATGTTGGAAAGCACGGCGGTGAAGCCGGATAGCCGCCAGACGTCGTCGAGGCCGATGGTCTTCGCCCAGGCGATCATGTCGGGGGTGAGCAGCGTGCGCTCGGCGCCCGCCACCACCACGAACAGGCCGGCGAACATGAACAGCAGCGGCCCGTCGATCTCGCGATAGATGCGGTGCGGCTTGATCGCGCGGGTAACGAGCAGAAACGCTCCGGCGATCAGCGCCGCCTTGGCGACCGGCACGCCGGCGAAGAAAGCGACCGCCAGCGCCACGCAGACGATGGTCGCCTTCAGCACCTGTCCCGGCAGCATGCGGCCGCGATAGACCTCGGGGCTGAGTTCCGTGGGGCGGGAGAATTCGGCGCGATAGACGATGCGCACGATGACGATGACGGCAACAAGGCTAAACAGCGCGACTGGTGCAAGTGCCGCAGTGAAGGCCGGATAGGAAATGCCCGACAGCGCGCCGATCACCATGTTCTGCGGATTGCCGGTGATGGTGGCGACGCTGCCGCAGTTGGAAGCCGTGCAGGTGGCGATGAGATAGGGAACCGGGTTGCGCCGGATGACGCGGGTGACGTGGACGACGATCGGCGCCATCACCAAGCAGATTGCGTCATTGACCAGGAAGGCGGAGAGCACGCCGGTCAGAAGCGTCACCATGATCAAGAGCATGAACGGTGCGTGCGCGTGCTCGATGGCGAAACCGCCAAGCGCGCGGAAGGCGCCGGACACCTTCAGATGCGCCACCACGATCATCATGCCGAGCAAGAGGGTGATGGTGTCGAAATTGATGGCGCGGTAGGCGTCATCGATGCCGATCGCGCCGATGGCGATCATGGCGGCTCCGCCGAGCAGAGCGATGCCGGCACGGTCGAGCCTGAGGCCCGGAATGCGCCCGACGGCCACGCCGGCATAGGTGGTTACCAGGATGAAAAGCGCGCCGGCGCCCGTCCATGTCATTGCCAGATGTTCCCCGCTCACCCTGCCCGGCGGAATTTTCCCGGGGCTCTTGTGGCACCACCTTTAGCAAGGGTGGCGCAAAGGGAAAGCGGCGGCTGTTGAAACTTTCGTCATCCGCCCGAGAGCTTTTATATCTCTAATGGCTAATGTAATGTTTCCGAAAATACCGGACCGACAATCCAAGGCGTTGGGGACTAAACGGATGAACACGGTCGTTGAAGGGGAGCATCATGTCTCGGCTAAGGAGAATCTGATGCCTTCTACGGAATGCCGGCGCTGCCATGGCGCCAAGAAAGTCTTCGTTTGCGCGCGCTGGGCCAGTTCCAACGGCCACTGCTGCCCGGAAGGGACGCACCGGCTGAGTTGTCCAGGCCACAGCGCCGTCTGCGTGGAATGCGCCGGACGGGACGGCCGGAACACCTGACTGGTCTCGTTTCAGGGAGTTTGCAGACGGGCCGGCCCGCAAGCGGCCGCCGCCATATGGGCTGGTCACCTCTGCCCTGTTCTCGGCCGTCGTCTAAACGCGTCTTCCTCGGATCTGGAACCATTCCAGTGTCCGCAACGTTGGAGCCAGCCCACTTGGGACAACTGGAGGCAGGCAAATGGGTGTATCGATTCTCATCGGCATCCTGATCACATTCCTTGTGGTGATCCTGGTGCTTTATCTCATCCAGCGCCTACCGCTCGACGGCCGAACAAGACAGATCGCCCAGGTCGTCGTCATCATCATCGGCATCATCTCGCTGCTCAGATATCTTGCGGTGTTCTAGCGGCGAACCATATCTGTCATCGCAAAGCCATGACTGGGAAGCGGTGTCTGCATGAAAAGCCTGTCGATCGCCCTTGTTGCCTGCGCGATATTGTCGACCGTCGGCGCCGCCGATGCGCGGCCCGACACGCGCGCCATGACCTGTGCCGAGACGCAGGCGCTGATCCGGAGCCGGCACGCCGCGGTGCTGACAACCGGGCCCAACACCTACGACCGTTTCGTGCGCCAATACGGCAACGAGTGCGACTGGCCGGAAATCCCGATGTCGATCGCGGTTCCGACCCGCGACGGTCCATGCCGCGTCTATCGTTGCGAGGAGCCGGTCCTCGGTTTTCCGAATTGAGAATCACTTCGCCTTGGCAAGCATGTCGGGAACCGTCGCGGCTTCGCGCGAATTGTAGCGGGAACGCCCGGGCGACGCCAAGACGTTGAACTGGAATTTGGTCTGCGTCGCGGGATGAGGAGGAAACGCCATGTCCGACGATATCATGCGCAGCGGCAGTTGCCTGTGCGGCGGCGTCCAGTTCCGGGTGACCGGCGCGCCGCTGAGGGTCGGTCTTTGCCATTGCAAGGACTGCCGCAAGACCAGCGGATCGGCCTACCAAACCTTTGCCGTGTGGCCGCGCCAGGCATTCGAAAGCACGGGAATCACCGGCACCTATGGCGGACGCAGCTTCTGCCCGACTTGCGGCAGCCGCCTGCCATCGGTCGGCGAGGACGAGGTCGAGGTGATGATCGGCAGCCTGGACGTCGCGCCGACAGAAGGCTTGGAGCCAAGCTATGAACTGTGGATCGGCCGACGCGAGCACTGGTTGTATCCACTGCCCGAGGCGCGCCAGTTCGAACATGACAGGACCGCCGACGATTCGGCGGCCGATGGCGGTGACCCGGAGCCGGGGCGCGAGCCGTATCGGAAGTCAGCCTAAGTTCTTGGCTGCGCCAGGGCTTAAGTCCTAGACCTGAGAAAGCTTCGGTCCCTGGGAGCCGCTGATCCGCTCAGAAAATGGCTATACGCCGAGCGCGGGACCTTATGTTCTTTGGAAGTTCGCGTTTTTTCAACCACCGGTCGGTTTGCCGGCGCGGCAACGGTCGTTAGCATCCACGGCGCGGCGAAACCTTTTGGAGGCCGCTTTGGCCGGCGCGGCTCAGGCAACACACCAGCATTGCCGCGCCGGCCTTGCAAAATCGATAGAATGTCCGTCCTTGGCTACGCATCCGGTCGAATACAACCTTAAGGTTGCATTCGAATTCACGCGATTTTGCTTGTCGCACGAAGTACCAAGCTTCCATGACGACAGCGCAGTGTAAATCGTTTCAGCGAGAGAAAATCTTCACCATTTGTATTTCCGGTCGCGGCAACTATGCCTTCAAGCTGCACAAGCAAGCAGCGGCGCCCATGATCTCCAGCCTTGTAAAAAATTACACCTTTGTTTCTTTGGAATTTTGCGACATAGTGCTACCGAATCTTGAAACCGGACGGGGCGGTTTTCATGACGTGGGCGCCTGAACGCGGCCGCAACGTGCACATGCGGTATCCACCGATCGACGGGTTTTGGACCTGGGACATCAAGCGCGACCGCGTCTATGGTGATGCCAATCTGTCTGCTTATTTCGACCTGACACTCGAGGAATTCTCGCACGGCGCGCCACTGGAACGGTGGATGCAAAGCATAGACCGGGAAGACCAGCCTAGGATTCGGCTGGCGATCCGCAAGGCCATAGAGCGAAGGTCAGGCTTCCGCGAGGTCTGCAAGGTCCGATCGGAAAAGATGGGACTGCGAAAGATTCTGGCCGTCGGCCAATGCTATGTCGATGGCATGGGCGAGGCAGCGCTCTATCCCGGCTGGTTCGTCGACCTGACGCAGGATGCCGCGCGCGAGGAGTATTCGCTGCGCGAAATGCACAACCATGTCGAGCAGGCCCAGGAGATCGCGCAGTCGGCCGGGCACGACATGCTGTCCTACCTCCTGGACAACATCCAGGAAGAGATCCAGCAGAGACTTGGCGAAAAATCGAGGAGGCGCAAATCGTCGTGAAGCGGCCCTTGCCAGTCTCTAGGCTAGCTTCCGGGCGGCAGCTTGCTGCGCCTGCCGACCTCTGCCGTCACCATGCGCGCGAAATGCGACCGGGGCGAGCGGCGCTCGATGAGCCTGGCTCGCTCGAGCGCGGCATCGCCATAGAGTTCGACCAGCACATTGGCGGCTTTGATGGCGTCGGCCTGCAGCCTTCCGACATCGGCCTCCCCACTCGAAGGTTCGCTCCCGGCAATCACGTCAAGCATGGCTTGCAACTTGTCGGGAGTGCTGCCCTCGTCTTCGTGCATGGTCGCTATCCGATTGGGGGCGTAAAATATCGACATTTTCGCGATATGTCCAACAGCTTTGCCGATCGAGCGCAGGAGCAACCGGATATAGCTACGCCGTTAATCAGACCACAATCTTCGTACAAGTATAGTGAGCCAAACTTCCCATGCAGACATTGGGGGCACCAGTGAACCAGCCAAGCAAAATGGAAAACTTGCAGTTTGCGCAGGGGATCTTGCGGGAGCTTCGCCAGAAGGCTGAAGCCGACGGCGAAAAGCTTCTGACCTACCTCATCGACATGGCCTATCTCGAAGTCAGCGACCGCATCCGCGCCCATTGGATCGGCAGCCACGAGAACGAGAACCGCCGAGCCAAGGGTTGAGGTCGCCATCTTGCCGACGCGCTCCGGCCGGAACAGCGCCGGAACGCAAAAAAACCCGCCATGCCTTTCGGCACGGCGGGCGTGATCGCGGACGAGAGGCTAGCGCGTAGCCGCCATTTTATGATGCGGCCGCTTTTTCGCGGACGGGAAGCTTCCAGCCCGGCCGGACGAAATGACAGGTGTAGCCGTTGGGGTAGCGTTCCAGATAATCCTGATGCTCGGGCTCGGCCTCCCAGAAGGGGCCGGCCGGAGCGAGCTCGGTGACCACCTTGCCCGGCCATAAGCCTGAGGCGTCGACATCGGCGATGGTGTCCTCGGCCACCCGCTTCTGCTCGTCGCTGGTGTAGAAGATCGCCGAACGGTAGCTCATGCCGACGTCGTTGCCCTGACGGTTTCTGGTCGTCGGATCGTGAATCTGGAAGAAGAACTCGAGCAGCGTGCGGAAGCTGGTCTTGGCAGGATCGAAGATGATTTCGATCGCCTCGGCATGGGTGCCGTGATTGCGGTAGGTTGCGTTCGGCACGTCGCCGCCGCTGTAGCCGACACGGGTGGAGATCACTCCGGGGAAGCGGCGGATCAGATCCTGCATGCCCCAGAAGCAGCCTCCGGCAAGGACCGCGCGTTCGGAAGAAGCCATATCAAACCTCCTTTGGATTTCTCCATAGGTGGGGGTTGTGGCCTGCTTCTTCCAGCCGCTCAAGCGATCGGAAGGGCGGAGGGAAACGAACTCAACAAAACGCAGCGCAGGGTTTCTGCCGATGCTCGCCGGTTGGGCAGCGAGCATCGGCACCCTGAGGTCGGCCTCACTTGGGCCCCTTGTCGCCCCTGCCGTTGTTGCCGGGATTGCCCCGGTCATGCCCCTTGCTTTCGCCACCGAGGCAGTTGGCGTCGCCGACGCCGCAGCAGCGGCCGGCCCAGAGCTTGTTGGTCGGCGTGTTGTCGCATTCGTAGATCTGCTGGCCGGCCATCGCGGAGCCGGCCAAGGCCGAGACGGCCACGGCGGCGAGAAGTGCATTGCGCAGGATTGCAGTCATTGGAAAATCTCCATGGGTAGATGGTGTTCATTTGCACCCATATGTCGCGAGGCGGCGCAAATTGGTTCACGGAGATTTTGGAGTTTCTTTATTCTTCCGGCGCGGACCTGAAGCGCCTCACCACCACCTCGAACACGATGTCCGAAATCCACATGGCTGACACCCCGATGAGGAAGGCGGCGGCTAAAGTGGTGGTGTCGTCGGCGGCGTCGGGCATCGGCAGGCCGCTGGCCTGGATCCAGGCGACGACCGGCAGTGTCAGATAGGCGGCGGCTAAAGCGCCGCAGATCGGCGAGGCCACCATCTCGCGCAATTTGTAGCGATGGCGCGACAGTGCCCTCAGCACCCCGCCGGCGAGACCGGCGGCCACCACCTGGCCCTTGACGCCGAGCAGATCGAAGATGTCGTGCATCAGGGCCCCCAGCCGCAGAGTTTCTCGCCCTTGCGGTTGTGGGCGAGGAGCGCCCTCGCCTCCTCGTCCGACAGCATATCGACGGCCCTGCCGGTGAGGCGCAGCGGTGAGGAGACCGCGCAGAAGCCGCCTTTAGCCGTGGCGCAGCCGCTGAGCGCGGTGACGAGAACGGCGGCGATCAGTCCCTTGCCCATGATTTCAGCTCCTTCTTGACCGCACCGGCGGGCAGTGCGCCGATATCGTTGTCGACCTGGTCGGCAAGCGCGCGGGTCGCAGCCTCGGCTTCGGTCTGCCTGGCGCGCTCGGCCCTGGCGCCGGCGAGCCTTTGGTGTAAGCCCCAGCCAAGCGCCGCAATGACGGACGTCAGCACGCCAAGGATCGCCGGATTGCCGGAGAGGACGGACAAGAGCGCCGTCATGCCAGCCACCACACGACAAGCGCGCCGATGAAAAGCAGCGCGGCGACGACCCAGGGCAAAGCCTGACGGATGAGTTCGGTGACGACCTCGACCATTTTGCTGCCTCACTTCGACCAGTGGAATTTGCGGGCGAGCGCGTACCAGGCCTCGGTGACCAGGCTGAGCGCCAGGCCGATGCCGGTTTCGAGCGCCATCTGGATGTCGGAATCGGCCGACAGCGCAGCGGCATCGCCGGCGCCGAGCAGGCCGCGCGCGACGAGAACGCCGGCGCCGTAGCGCAGCGCGATGCGGATGATGACGGCGATCATTGGCAGAAAACTCCGAGAAGATTGCAGGGGAGATGCGCGAGCCAGGCGGCGGCCGAGCCGAGCGCCAGCGCGACCAGGGCGAGGATGCCGGCCGCCTTGGCGGGCGGTGCCGATGGAGCGGCCCGCGGGACGCCATGATCGCCAGATGCGGCAACGGCTGGCGGCGCGACGTCCGACTCCGGCGCTCGCGGCGAAGGCTGGCGGGGCACCGCAGGCTGCGCCGAGATGAGCAGCGCCTCGGCGCGCACGGAGGCGACGCGCGCGCTCCAGCCCTTGCCGAAGGTCGGCCAGGTCGGCAGCCGCTCAAGGAAGGCGAGCCGCGCATCGCAAACCGTGTCGATGACGACGCCGGCGGGTTTCGCCCGGGCCGCGGCGAGCGTGGCCGGGCCGATGCGGCCATCCTGGGCGACGCCGAGCGCGGCCTGCAGGTATTTCGCCGCCCTGCCCGGTCCGCTGTTCACCGCGAAGTCGAACACGGTATAGTCGATGCCGTCGGGCAGTTCCGCGCCGGCCACCGCATCCCAGTAGAAACGCCGATAGACGGTGGCGACTTGCGCGTCCGTGATCTTCTTCAGATCGTCCTTGCCGGCGTCGGCCTTCACGTAACGGCGGAAGTTGGCGAGTGTGACGCCCTTCATGGTGGCGCCGCCGGGATCGGCTTCTTTGTCCGACCAGCCGCCTTCGGATTCGAGCACGAGCGCAAGCGCCCGCGCGAAGTTGCGGTCCATGGGAGGCTCCTTGGAGTTGGCGCGCGGTAGAAAAAGTTTTGCCGGCGAATTGTATTCGCGCGGATTTTGCGCTTTAGAGAAACCTTAAATGCCGTGTGGTAATGTTAAGAGATGGCGGTTGGGGATCCGCCGGTAGCGGCGTCACGGCGCCGCAGGGTTGGGCAAAATGAGTTTGAGGTTATCGCAAACAGGCGAGTGCCAGGGTTGTGGCGGCACCGGCACGATGTTCGAATGCCCAAGATGGCGCAGTTCGAACGGCCACTGCTGCCCGGCGGGAACGCATCAGCACAGGTGCCCTGGGGTGAGCGTGCGCTGCGCGGAATGCGAGGGCACGGGTGGCGTGCGGGTTGCCGGGGAGCGTGCGGCGGACCGGGTGATCTAGAACGCTACGTCATTTGGCTGTTCCAATTCTGCGTTTTGCAAGCCCGCTTGCCGAGTCTACGCCCAAGCTCTCACAACGAATTTCCAGTTTGTCATTGTGGGGTTGAGGAACGCTCCTGTGTCCTTGCGGGTGATCTGACACCCGCCGCTGCCAAACCTTACGTTCATGTTCGTGGCGTCTGGAACCAAACTGAGACCTCGGTTGGAGCCTGCTTCGTTCGATGATGGGTTCATCAACACCTCATCACCAACTGAATAACCGCCTTCTGCCGTCTGGCACACGAGAAGAGCAGCGTACAACTTCGGCTTCACACCGAGCCCATGTGCCAGCGTTAGTGCCCCTCCATTCGTCCACGTCTGCTGCGCGCTCTCGTAGAAACCCTGAAGCTTTGCCGTCGCGATATCCACCTTTGCGGCGAGGCCGGAGGTCACCGAGGCCGAGGTCGCCAGAGGCGAGATAGCATTCGCCACGAAAGCCGTGGTGGCGAGTTGCGTGGAGTTCGTGCCGCCGGAGGCGGTCGGCGCGGCCGGCGTTCCGGTAAATGTCGGGCTGGCCTTCGGTGCGAATGTCGTGTCGACATAGGCGGTGGTCGCGAGCTTGGTGCTGTTGTCGCCGGCGGCTTGCGTGGGAGCGGTGGGTGTGCCCGAAAACGCCGGGCTGGCCTTCGGCGCCAGGCTCGAGACCGCGACGCCGCTGTCCTTCACCACCTTGCCCGTCGCGCCGTTGAACGTCGCGATGTTGTCGCTCGTGGCCGAGACCGGCCCC
This sequence comes from Mesorhizobium sp. WSM4884, assembly GCF_029625675.1. Classification (NCBI taxonomy): domain Bacteria; kingdom Pseudomonadati; phylum Pseudomonadota; class Alphaproteobacteria; order Hyphomicrobiales; family Phyllobacteriaceae; genus Mesorhizobium; species Mesorhizobium sp. WSM4884. The sequence continues at coordinate 159,433 of NZ_JARTVO010000009.1, read as the reverse complement.
GCAACCAGGGTTCCCACCGCCACGCCGCTGTCCTTGCCCGCCTTGCCCGTGGTGCCGGCGAAGGTGACGATGTTGTCCGTCACCGAGGAAGCCGGCCCGGAAAAGTCGCCCACGCCGGTGCCGTCGGCGCCCTTGTCGCCGGCGCGGGTGAAGATCAGCCAGATGCCGTCGGCGCTGGTGGGCAAGGTGCCGGCGCCGGCGACGCAGGTCAGCGTCAGCTTGCGATAGGCGTCGCCCTCGTAACGGCGCCAGTTGAAGGTCGAGACCGGGAAGGTGCGAAAGCCACTCTCGCGCACGATCTCCTCCTCGTCCTCGACGACGTGGTAGGAGGCGAAGGCCGCGTCGAGATATTGGTAGGATCCGCCCGAGCGGTACATGCGCCGCTCGTCGCGCGGCTCGATGCACTGGATGAGCGAAATCTTCTCCTCGCATTTGGCGGGGTCGTCGACCAGCGCCCTGATGCGCGCCGGCAGTTTTTCGTAGCCGAGCAGCTGCGCCGCCTGGCGCGCCGTGCGCTCGTAGCGGCGGTGGAAGGTGTCGACCTGGCCCCAGCGGTTGCGCGACAGATAGCCTTCGACCACGGGGATCGAGGCGTAGCGGATCAGCGTGCCGCCGAACCCTTCCTCGGCATAGAGATAGGCCGGACCGTAGCGCACGACATTCCTGAGGCAGGCCTGCGTCGCCGGCACGAAATTGGAGTTGGCGGAATAGCGCAGCGCGAACAGGAAATCGCGCAAGCTCTCCGCCCATTCCTTCTCTTCATCGCTCTCCTCGTCGTCCATCTCGGCGGTGGTCAGCCCATGCCATTTTTCCGACTGCGGGATGATCAGGCTCTCCAGCCCGGCGGCGAGCCGGTTGGCGGCCGAGTTGATGGTGTTAGCGTAGACACGGCTGCCGCGCCGCTCCTGCCGCTCGGCCTGGCTCTCGCCGCGGCTGGTGCGCCGACCCGACCAGATGTCGGGCGCGTCCGGATCGCAGAATTCCGCCACCGCCTCCCAGACGGGCTCATAGGCGGCGCGTTCGGTCTCGAGTTCGGCCTGTCGCGACAGGATATCGCGGGCGCGGGAATCGGTCATGGATGGATCTCATATGTTTGACGGCGTCGCCAGCTGGACTTCTTGTCCCGCAACAGGCGCGGAGCGGTTCGGAGGAGGCGCGAAGATTCACCCACGGTGGGCGGCGGTCAGCCAGAAGACTTCATCCCCGACGCGTGCCTAGCGACGCACACCGTGACGGCTCGCCTCTATTCTGCGGGACTGGGCTCCGACGCAGGCTTTCGGCCGAGCCAGCGCAGAAGCGCAAGGCCTAGCTTCTGCCCAGGCATTTCGACAAGCGTGTAGGTAAACCAGGACAGAGCACAGACCAGCGGCAGCACGATCACCAACACAAGGGCGAAGCGGAGCGGCGCGTCCAGCTCGTGGCCATAGCGGGCAATGACGAAGGCCGCGACGGGCTGCAAAATCAGAAGGTGGATCAGATAGATGCTGTAGGAGAGCTCGCCCAGGACACGAAAGGCGCCGCCTCCCATCGCGATGGCAAGCTTTCGCGCCGCGGCGCCCGCCACGCCGGGCAGCATCGGATAGAGCACGAGGGCAAAAAAGCCCATCACCAGCGCTTCGCGTATCAGGAACTTCGAAAGCCCATAGCCACCACCGAAGGGGATGGCAGCGAGCGCCATCGCCAAAGCCAGATGGAGCAGCGGCCGCGGCCGTCTCTGATGCGCCACGCCCGCAAGCAGCATGCCGCAAAGAAACACCTGGATCTTCAGCGGCAGGAAGGACGGCATTGGGAAGTGGATCGACACCATGGAAAGGGCCACCACCGCGAGGCCGCCGAGCGCCGCCACGAACAGCGCGCCCCAGACCCAACCGAAGCCGCGCACCAGCAGCATAAGCGCCGGAAAAACCCCGTAGAACTGCATCTCCAGCCCCAGGCTCCAGTCGGGCAGCGGCGTTCGATAGGCGAGGTTCGGCGACAGGCCGAACAGGAATGTCAGGTGGGCGACGATGTTCTTCAGGCCGTCGTCGAGAAAGCGCTCGGGCGCCTGCGGAGCTCGCTGCAAGAAAGCATCGATGGCGATACGGGACTCATAAAGCCGTGGCCCGAGCGCCAGCGCAAAGAAGAGCATGACATAAAACAGGGGCGCGATGCGGAAATAGCGTCGCGTCCAGAATTTCAGCCACGTTGCAGGGCTTTGCCAAGGCTCCCGATCCTGGCGCAGCTGATAGTGGAACACCATCAGGAAGCCGGAGAGCATAATGAATAGGTCGACGCCCAGGGCAGGATCGCCAAGCACCGGGATATGCCAGCCTGTGAGGATCAGGCAGTGCCCAACCAGAACCCACAACGCGGCAGCGGCGCGGAGACCGTCTAGGCATTCGATGCGCGACCGGATTTGCGTCATGCCGACCTCCTGATCATGTTGCAGTGCAGCATGATCAGGGGGTGCGATTTGTCAACCCGGCCGGAGATGACGAATTGCCGGCGACTGTTACGAAGGCGCGCGGTAACTCAGCGTCGCGGGAACTGCCGATCTCCACCTTTGTTTGCTGGAAGAAACTACGCTCCTTGCCTTCTTTTCTTCACCAGCCGCGCATGTTGTCGCCAGTACCACCAGTCCAGCACGCGCCTGCGAAAACTGCGTTTCATCGCGGTCATGGCGTCAGACTCCGAGCAGCACGCGGCGCCGGCCGGCGACGTCGCTGGGCGCCAGATCGGTCTTCACCGTGGAGAGCGTGCCCTGGCGCTGTTCGAGCTCAGCCCGCAATGCGGCTTCGCGCGCTTGCACGTCCCTGTCCTCGGCGGTCGGCACCGTTGGCAGCGGCTTCAGTGCGGGCGGTTTCTGAAAGAGACACATGGTTCCAGCTTTCTGTTGTCCAGTCATAGAGGAAGAAATCTTCGCCGTTCCTGCCATAACCCGGCAGGCGGCAGCGTTGGGTGGCGCCGAGCCGGTCCAGCCAGCGCAAGGCAAGCTCGTTTTCGGCAAGCGCCCTCGCCTCGACCCGCCAGGCGCCGCGCGCCGCAACCTGAGGCCCGAGCACCGCATGGAAGAAGCGCGTGATCTGCGGCACGCAGCGCTTCATACGGCGCGTGCCCCAGCTCCAGGCGATCCACAGGCCGGTGCGCTGCTCGGCGGCGCCGAAGCCGACCTCCGGATTGCCGTCGAGCTCGGCGACATAGGCAAAGCCCTGCAGCGCCGTCAGCGCCAAGAGCGCCGGCGACCAATCATCGAGCTGGCAGTCGATCTCGGCCCGATCCTCGGGGCGCAGATTGGCGGCGATGTAAGAGAGGTCGCGGAGCGTGGCGGGGAGGATGCGGGCGGGCATGGGCAGAGCAGTCGGGATGCGTTCTGGCGAACCTCGGGGGCCTTGACCGGCATGGCCGCCGGTGACCTACTTCGCTGATCGGACGCGCACTTATCGGCCACCCGACTGAGGAGACGGGCGAATGGACATTCGATCGATACTGACGGAGCTATGCGACGCCTTCAATGCCCACGATCTCGATCGCATCATGGCGTGCTTTGCCGACGATTGCGTCCTGGAAATGCCCAGGGGCGACAAGCCATGGGGTTCCCGCTTCGAGGGCAAAGGGAAAGTCCGCGACGCACTGGCCACACGTTTTGAAGGCTTGCCCGATGTTCATTACGGCAACGGCGAGCATTTCGTCGATGCGGCGGCCAATACCGGCATCTCGAAATGGCTCCTCACCGGTACCGCCCGCGACGGGACGAGAAAGGAAGTCCGGGGTTGCGACTTCTACACGTTCCGCGACGGCAAGGTGATCCGCAAGGATTCGTACTGGAAGATCGTCGAGTAGCAGCTTGGGCCACAAGCGAAGAATGGCAGCACGGGGAGAAGGTGCCCGAAGGGCGGATGAGGGGCAGCGCGTCTGAGAAGCTGGCGCTGCCCCTCACCTGCCTGCCGGCATCCTATCCCCGTAAACGGGGCGAGGAAGGCAGCTTCAACCTCACCGAAACGCCGCCAGCGGATCGGTCTGCCCCGCCGAACGCCGCGCCGCCTTGAACTCCGCCGGGTCGACCATGGCTTCGCGCAGCATCATTACGCCGTAGCGCGTTGCGGCCATCAGGTCGTCGCGCAGCTTGACCACCTGGCCGTTCTTGCGGTGGAACAATCGGAATTCCTCGAACCAGGCGTGGAGGGTGGAAAACACCTTGAAGCGGCCGGACTGCATGCGGTCGAGCATCTCCATCAGCCCTGCCTCGACCGAGACCGAGCCGTCGGGGAAGCGGGCGTGGTTGCCAAGCATGTTCAGGCCGTGCGCTTCATATTGTTTTGCGAGGGCGACGCCGGCGCCCTCCAGTGTCTCGCGGCGGCCGTCGCGCGGCCAGGCGAAGGGCAGCCACTCGCCCCAGGCTTTCAGCGCCAGCGCCTGCATGGCCGGCGTCTGCTGGGCGGCGCGGTGCGCCTTCGTCACGTAGACGACATCGGCCTCGGTATCCCAGGCCAGCTCGACCGCGGCGGACGGATGGTCCCAGCCGAAATCGAGCGCGCCTAGGCGCGGCCACCAGCGCGGCAACTTGAAAGCCTCGCAGGCGATCATCTCCTCCGGCACCGGAAAGATGCGGCCGGAACCCAGCACCGGAATGCCTTTCGCGCGGGCCTCGCGTTCATGCTCGGGATAGGCGGCGATGATCTCTGCGCGTTGCTCAGGCGTATAGTGCCCGGCATCGTCGATGGTCATGAAAGTGACGTGTCGGGACATGGCACTGCCTTCTCCTTCTCCCCCTGTGGGAGAAGGTGGATCGGCGCGCAGCGCCGAGACGGATGAGGGGTGATCCAGCGGAGTGAGACGCTTGCGTTCCCTGGAACACCCCTCATCCGACCTCGCTTCGCGAGGCCACCTTCTCCCACAGGGGGAGAAGGAGGGTTCGCGCTCAACCCTTATACCCCTCGTTCACGCAGTCGTTCTTCCAGGCCCAGTCGAAGTCGGCCTGCGACATGGATTGGCCCATGCCCGGCTCGACGAAGGGGCCGGCGGTGTTGTCGATATAGACGATGAAGCGGGCCTGCTTGGTGAAGGCGCCGATCTTGGCGGCGATGACGCCGCAGGTCTGGCCGGTCGCGCTGTTGCCGGTGAGTTGGACATGAGAGAAAGTGGCGGCAGGATCGTTGACCAGGCCGCGCATCTTGTCCTCGGCAGAGGCGATCGCATCGGTGCGCCAGTCGCCGCTGCCGCTGCAGGCGGAAAGCAGAGCGCAGGCGAACAGGAGATTTGGAAAGTTGCGCACGATAGGCTCCCGAAGTCGCGCCGGAAGCTACTCGCCCCTTGGTTGCAATCCAAGCGGCATCGCAGATCATGGTTTCGGCACAGTTTCTCCTTCTCCGCTTGCGGGAGAAGGTGGGTCGGCGCGGTAGCGCCGAGACAGATGAGGGGTGTTGGAAGGAGTGAGGCGTTGGCAATCTGTCGCCGAGCGCGTTACTAGACAAAAGTCATTGCCAAGCTGGAGCACCCCTCATCCGACCTCGCTTCGCGAGGCCACCTTCTCCCACAAGGGGAGAAGGGGGAGCCATGCCACTCACCCCTTCCCGATCCTCTCTACCGCCTCCGCACTCAAAAACCTCAACACGACATCACTCATCCCGAGCAGCGGCGTGAACGTCACCATGGTGATGCCGTTCGTGGCATTGGTGCGGGTCAGGCCTTCGGAATAGATATCCAGCGGCGGTTCCTCGTCGAACCAGACGCCGTGCAGCGTCTCGCCCTGCCATTTCTCGCGGCCCTTTTCGTAGCTCTTGAAAGAAAGCACGCTTTCGCCCGCCTGCACGTCGCCGCCACCGCCCCAGCGCACCACAACGCTGTCCAGCGCACCCGGCGCGCCGCGGCCCATCACCGTTTCGGCGATGGCGTCGGCCGGGATCATGCCGGTGCCCCAGGCGGCCTGCTGCTGCGGCGGGCCGACCAGAACGCGTTGCGGATTGTCGCGCGTGCCCTCGCCGGTAACGCCGGCGGCCCAGAGCCGGACCGGCGTGTCGAAGACCTTGCCCGCCCACCAGTCGGGATAGCGGCCGGTGAGGTGCATGGCCCATTCCGCGCCCCCTGCCCTGGTCTTGCCGAGCTGGTTGCCGGCCATGAACAGGCGCTCGCGGTTCGTCGCCCCCGCCGCGTGGAACTCGGCCTGGCGTTCGTAAGGCGCGTAGGCGGCGAGCTGATTGCTACGACGTCGGCGATCCAGTTCCTCGAGCAGCGCCAAATACGTCCGCATCACCGTTGAGGAACGGCCGGAGGCTGGCTTCAAGGCCGAGGATGCGGCTACGGATCTCCTCATCGCTCAATTGACCGAGACTGTTCTGGTTGGCATCGAGACCTTGCGAGAATTCTTTCGGCAGCATGGTCAGCACGACTTTCAGATACTGCTCCGGCTTTTCCGCTCGAACGGCGGCGATGACGCCGGCGCCGTGAGCGCGAAAATCGGCGCGCAGTGCCGCGGCGAAATCGTCGCCCAGCGTCTTCTTGGAGCGCTTTTGGCGGGTGACCGGCGTGGCGGCCGGCTTCGCCCTTGCGGGTTTCGCCCTTGCCGTGCTGGCGCCAGCACTCTTGCGCCGCGCCTTGCCTGCTCCGTCAGCCATTGGCGGCCGCGTCGGCTGCCGGCGCTCTGGCGGAACGAACCGCGCGCGCCTTGGCGGCTTTGCGCGCCGGCTTCCTGCGCGGCTTTGCGCGAACTCGCCTTGGCGACGCGGCCTGGTCAACCTGGTTGGATGCAGCCAGGCCAATTGGCAAGGCTGGCGGGACAGCGCCTGTCCTGCCCGTCTTCCGCAGCAGCTGCGCTGCAGCTTCGGAGGGTGGACCGGCCATCTCCCCCACTTGGGGAGAGATCGGCAGCTTCGGCGCTGCTGCCTTCAGCGTCGCCGCAGCGGCGGCGATCGCCGAATGGTCCAGGCCCTGGCGCGGAAAGCCGAAGCCGGCGACCGCGTCGACCGGGCCGCCGCGGACCATGCCGATGCGCACGCCGGGGGCGACTTCCTCGGCGCGGCCGGCGCGGCGCGGCACGTGCGCGCCCTCGAACTCGCCGATGGCGCTGACGATCTCGGCGCCGTCATCGCCGGTGATGATGGTGGCATAACGTGGCATGCAAGACTTCCGCAGATTCAAATTGAGGGTCGAGTTCCCGCCAACCCCCCCTCTGTCCCGCCAGCGCTGCTAAGGTTTCTATTCAAAGGTGCGGCCACAAAACAAAACCCGCCTCTCGGCGGGTCGTCATAAGGAAAATCATAGCATGGCTGCCCCCACCGGGCAATGCCTTCAGGTAAATATTCCTATCCCCTTTGAACCTCGCCAACGGTCGGTCGTCAAAACTGTCTGACCGGGACAGGTCGCCGCAGGTGGACATTTTTGTCGGAACCATGGGCGACCCGAGCAGTTGGCCCATGTCGCGACGCGACGACCTTTCGCCAAGAAAAGGAGAAAATCATGTTGAAAACCATTCTTGCGGCCTCGGCGCTCACGATCGGTCTTGCCACGGCGGCGATGGCCCAGAGTGCCGGCCACATGGGCTCGGGCACGCGTTCAGGCGCCGCAGGCGATACGAACGGCGGCAGCAGCCAGACGGTCGTTCCCAATTCAGATACCGTCGATCCCGGCACGACCGGCAGCATTTCCGGCGGCCCGACCTATGACGACGGCATGAACTCGAACGCCGACCGCAACTGTGCGCCGGGTCCGCAGGGCGCTCAGTCGGATGCCAGTAACCTGTCGCCCGGTACCACCGCGCCGACCGTCAACGACAAGAATTGCGGCAAGTAAGGCCGCGATATCGTTGCAAGTTTCGCCGCAAGGGCCGTGGGGTTCGCTCCACGGCCCTTGCTTTTTGCGGCCGCGGCGCCTTTGCGGGAACCATGCCCCGTCGTGGCCGTTGCAAGAAGAAAAAGGAGAAAACCGATGGCAGACAACGACATAGGCACCGCCGGTCAGACAAGCGGCAATGGCAAGGGCACGACGAGCGCCGCGCGCAACAGAAGCGCTGCGCGCCGCAGCGCACGCGCTTCGGGCACTTCCGAGGCGGCGATGAAGAAGCAGATCGCGGAGCTGAAGCGCGAGGTGAGCCGGCTCAACCGGATGCTCGCCGACCAGGCCGAGGAGACGGCGCACGGCTGGTATCAAAGCGCTGCCGACCGCGCTTCCGACTTATACAGCGGCGCGACCGATCGCGCCTCGCGCGCGGCAAAGCAACTGCGCAGCCAGGCGCATAGCGTATCCGAAACGGTGCAGCAGAATCCCGGCACCATTTCCACCGCGGTCGCGATCGGCGGGCTGTTCGGCGTGCTGATCGGGCTGGCCATCGCAAGAGGCTCACAGCCCGAGCCTGACTGGTTCCATCGCTGGCATCGCTGATGCGCGAGGCGGGCTCGCCCGCCTCGTCGCTCCGTCGCATGCTCTCGCAGAAAGGCGCAAGGCGGTTTTCCGTCTCGTCGCCTGCCAAGAAGGCCGGTCCACAGCGGCCATTGCACGGGCTGGTCATTAGCCGAACCTTATGGAATCATTCCGCATTGGAATCGCGGAGAGCGGGCATGGACAAACCTGCCATGGCATCCGTCTTTCGGATGCGGCATGTGCCAGCAAGCATTTCGGGCGTTCGCAGCCTGGGCCGGGGCCAGGCGGATCCGATTTTCCATTCGAGGCCGCTCGGCGAAGCCATCCGCTTCATCGCCGAGGCCGACGGCCAGTACGATCTCAGCGCCGTCGCCATCTCCTACGGCGATCGCTCGACGCCGCCGCTCGGCTGCCGCGAGGCCAAGCAGCTCTGGAGCGAATATGGCGAGCGCCTGATGGAAGCGTAGACGGCGCCGGCAGCTTGTGGCGCCTTCGCCCACTGAGAAGTCGTGGAGTAGTGGCCCCGGCTAATTACTTGGAACACACCTGAGCCCGCCTTGTTCGCGTCATGGAATTTTGCTCGGTTCGGGCGCGATTTGATTTCAGGAGGACGGATGCGTTTCGAAATGCGTTTTGGCGCGGTGCTGCTCGGCGCCTTAGTTCTGGCCGGCTGCACCAGCGCCAAAGAAAGCCGATGGAACAGTGCGCAAGCGGCGATGCAGGGCAGCCCTGCCCTCAAGCGAGGAATCATCGCCGATTGCACCAAGCAGATGGGGTCAGAACAATTGAAGGACAGGCAGGCTGTGGCAAAGCTCATGAACGTCAGCGTCGCGCGCGTTCCAGCCGCGTTCTGCAGCCGATTCTTCAATGCGTGGGCGAGCGGCCGCCTTACCTATCGCGACATTCAGGGCATCCATTCCCAGACGGCCGACAACAGCCGCTTCGTGCGCATCCTGCAAGGCAGGCAATAGGGTGACCGCCGGTCCTCGATCCCGAAGCGGCACCAAGCATCGTACCGGATCGGAAACGCCGCTCGCGCGTTTTTGAGGCGAGGTCAATGGGAGGAAGCGCCATGAACGTCGCCAATCTGCAACTCGAGGGCCTGCTGATGGCCGTCGCGGCAATCAATCATGTGCTGGTGCGCAAGGGTGTGCTGACGGTCGAGGAGATCGACATCGCGCTGCGCAAGGCCGAAGCGGTCGAGACCGGCGAGGACCGGTCCGAGGGCATGTCGGCGTCGAGCCGCGACGCCGTCAACTTCCCGATCCGCCTGCTCGAGCTCGCCAACCAGTGCCAGCCCGAAGCGGACATGCCGTCCTTCTCCAAGCTGGCGCGCATGGTCGGCCAGATGAAGGAGCCGTACAACGACCAGATGTGAGGTCGAGGGAAGCGGTTTCCAGGCAAACTCGGCGCTGCCCCTCATCCGCCCCTCGGGCACCTTCTCCCCGTGAAGAGAAGGGAAAATCTCACGCCTTGCCCGGCCAGCCTTGCCGGACCGCCAGCACGCTGCCCGGGCCGTGCGCTGCGGCGAAAAGCAGGCCGGCGGCGAACGGGAAATGCGACATGAAGGCGCCGAACTCGGCCTGGTTGCCGGCCCAGTGCGACGGGCCGTGGAAGGCAAAGCCGAGGAAGAGCACGTAAATCGCGGCAATCAGCGCCGCCGGGGTGAAGAAGGCGCCGGTCAGGAAGGCGATCACCAGCAGCGTTTCGAGGATCGCGGCGCACCAAGCCAGGAACAGCGGGAACGGGAAGCCGGCGGCGGCGATGTAGCCGGCGGTGGCCCCCATATCCATGAACTTGAACGCCGCCCCCATCGCAAACATGGCGGCGAAGATCAGGCGGGCGATGAGAATGGCGGCGGTTTGCCAGGTCGATTGCGTTTCCACGTTTGTCCCTCCGGGTTGAAGCGGTCGATGTGCTCCAAGGACGGACGACGGGCGATGGTTCCGACAGGGGGGGTGGAAATTTTTCCCCTTCTCCCCTTGTGGGAGAAGGTGGATCGGCGCGAAGCGCCGAGACGGATGAGGGGTGTTCCAGCGGAGTGAGGCGTCGGCGTTCCCTAGAATACCCTCATCCGGCCGCTTCGCGGCCACCTTCTCCCACAAGGGGAGAAGGAGAACGGTGCGGCGGATGGCTGATCGAATCGCGGACGGTGCCGTAGGCGGCGCCCCAGCGGTCGGTCATGTCGCAGCGTATGTCCCACAGCTCGGGGAAGAAGCGGTGGCGGGCGCCGCCTTCGAGGATTTCCACCGGGCGGCCTTTCAACGACTTCGCGCCGAGGCCGATCGAGCGGTGGATCAGATAGAGGTGGTTGGCGCGGAATTTCTGGAACAGCTCGTCGAACTCGATCAGCGCCTCGGCCACGACGTAAGCATCGCCATGGTCGTAATGGGCGTCATAGATGTCCTCGACCGAGAGCCCGCGGCTATCGAGATAGGCGTGTTTGAAGGCCCGCCAGAGATCCGGCGGCAGGCGCAGGATGAGCTTGAAGCCCGGCGACTCCTGGCCGCTGCCGTTGCCGAGCTCGAGGCGGATCTGCTGGTACTCCTTGGGCGACATCGTCTCCAGGAGGTCGAGCTGCGCCGTCATCATGCGCATCAGCCGGTGCACGCGGCCCATCAGCGTCACGATACGATGGGTGTCCTGTCTCTCCAGATAGTCGAGGACGTCGACCAGCGTGTAGGCGATGAGCTTCATCCACAGCTCCTCGACCTGGTGCACGATCTGGAACTGCAGCTCGTCGGCGTTGACCATGTCGGCGAGCGGCTTCTGGCAGGCGAGCAGTTGGTCGCATTTGAGATAGACGCCGTAGTCGCGCATTTCGGGCGCCTCGATACGGGCGTGATAGTCCGACTTGTCCATGGCTGATCTCCTCGCACGGCATGGTCCGGCAGATAGCCAAGGATAGCGCTTTTGGCTTGAACATTGTTCCTTTCTGTTATCCAAATGATGAAAAGCGAAGGACGATCGCCGTCAATTTACGTGATGTTGGAGAACGACATATGTTGGATGCGCTCGACCGCAGGATCGTGGCAGCCCTCGAGCGCGACGCGCGCATCTCCTTCGGCGAACTGGCCGAGGAGGTGGGCTTGAGCAAGACGCCGTGCTGGAAACGGGTGAAGGCGCTGAAGGATGCCGGCGTCATCCGCGGCTATTCCACCCGCATCGATCCGGCGGCGATCGGCTTCGGCATCGAGGCCTTCATCCAGGTGTCGATCGACTTCGAGGTGTCGGACGCCTTCGAGGCGGCGGTGAAGAGACACCCGTTGATCCGCCGCTGCTACGCCACGACCGGCGAGGCCGATTATCTGTTGCAGATCGTCACCGTCGACATGAGGGCGCTGGACAGGATGCTGCGCGAGGAGCTCAGCCGGTTGCCCGGCGTGCGCCGCACCGTCACCTCGATGGCGATGCGCGAGATCAAGGGCGATATCTCGTTCGCCGACGCGGCAGGGCATGCGCTGAGGGGGTGAAATGGTATGAGAATCTTGCAATCATAGAGTAATTTCAGTATATACTTTAATTATCGAAACAGGCGGGGCGATGCGTTTCGAATGGGATGCTGTGAAGGCTAAGACCAATAAGGCCAAGCACGGCATCGATTTCGAACTCGCTTTGGAATTCGATTTCGCAAACGCCATCGTCGCAATCGACGACAGCGAGAATTACGGCGAGGAACGCCTGGTCGCTACGAGCATCATCGGCCTTTCTGTCTATGTGATGGTCTATGTCGAGCGAGGCGAAACGATCCGGGTGATTTCGCTGCGCGAGCCACGAGGAAGGAGATCGAGAACTATGTCGAAAGCCTCTAAGCGTTCCCGTTCCGCAATCGTGCACCGGGAGGCATCTCCGCCGAAGCGCACCCGCGAGGAAGCTCTCGCCATCGCTCGGGCCGCCCTTTCCCACCTGTCAGAAGAGGAGGACGCGGCGATCAGGGCGGCGGCGCTGGCCGATCCGGAGGCGCAGCCAGCAGAAGCGCTGCCGCATCGCAAGCCCGGCCGCCCACCCGCCGAAGTAAAGAAGGTGGCTGTCTCACTGAAGCTCGATCCCGATGTGCTCAGCGCCTACCGCGCGCAAGGCCCAGGCTGGCAGACGCGAATGAACGAAGACCTCCGCAAGGCGGCGAAACTGAAACATGCCGTTCGGTAGCCTGGCGGCTATGGTTACATTCAGTTCAATTCGCTGAAGACGCGCGGCCACCCGGCTCGGGCTCCTGCACCTCTTCCTTCTCGGCGTCGGCCTTGCGCTTCGGGCACTCTTCGAAATCATGGTCGCGGCCACCGCAATAGGAGCAGCATTTGGCGGGGCTGTCGGGGTGGAGCATCGGAGCCATTCCCAAGAATGCACGAAAAAATCTCGGTTGCAGCAACTGCGTGAGGTCGCAAATCGCCGTTCAGCCCCGACGCCCCGATATGTTTCTCACGCAATTCCGGACGGAAAACCGCGGCACACTTTTCCTGGAATTGCTCTTTTGCTTTTGCGCAATTCCGGACGGAAAACCGCGGCACACTTTTCCTGGAATTGCTTTTAAAGGAGCTCGCCGCTTGCGCGGCGGGCTCCCGGTCAGTCACCGCTTACGCATGCGCGTGCGGGTGGCGAACGTCCCAGACGGCCCATGCCGACGCCGCGACCACGAGCACGCCGAGGACGACATGCGTGATCATTACGTTCCTGTCAGCCGCGAAGTGCAGCAGCCAGGGCGAGACGATCAGCCAGAGCCCGAGGACCATATTTACCCATTCCTCCCATTCTGCGAACACCGAAAGCGTTGCCAGGGCAAGCGCGCCGAGCAGGACGCCGACAATCCAGGCGTTCCACGCGGGCATCATTGCCGCGGTGAATCCGATGACCCAGGGTGAGATGAACAGGCAGATCGCGAGGACCAAGGTGACCCAGTCCTTGCTCTTCCTTTCTTCCATCAGTTTGCTTGCCATGACAACCTCCATCGATGAAGCTTGACCAAAGCAACTGTATTCAGCGTGCGATGCGCACGCTCTGTTAATTGATGTAATACACTTTTACGGGCCTGCAAGGGAGAGGCCAGCCGCACAGGGTGCCTTAGACGCTGAAATCGCTTTCGCTTTCGGCGCCGAGCTGCGGCACGACGATGGCCTCGAGCGGCGCCGTCAGCGACCACTTCAACGCGCCCGACGAGCGTTCGAGCTTGGAGAAGCCGCTCAGCGATTGCGGCGCCACGCGCTGCAGCACCACCGTGCCAAAACCCTTGCGCGCCTCCTCATTTGGCTCGCCATTGCCGGCATCGGCATTCGACGTCTCCTGCCAGACAAGTTGAAATCGGCGCCGCGCCTCTGGATCGGTCTCGACTGTCCAGGTGATCTCGACGCGACCGCCCTCGCCTGCCAGCGCACCATATTTCGACGAGTTGGTGCCAAGCTCGTGGAAGGCCATGCCGAGATTCTGCACGGCGTTCGACTGCAGCGTCAGCAAGGGACCGGAGAGCGAGATGCGCTCCTCATGGCCGAACGGTTTCAGATGTTCCTGGATGAGGTCGAACAGGCTCGCTCCCGCCCATTCCGAAGTGACAAGAAGATCGTGCGAGCGCGACAGCGCCATGATGCGGGCGCGGATCATCTCCTCGAACTCGCCGGGGCTGGCCGAGCGCTTGTTGGTTTCCCGCACCATCGACAGGATCACCGCGAACTGATTCTTCACGCGATGGTTGACTTCGCGCATCAAGAGCCGAATGCGGCGCTCGCTTTCCTTGGCGGCGGTGATGTCGCGGGCGATCGTGGATGCACCGACAATATTGCCGGAAAGGCTCCTGATCGGCGACACCGTTATCGAAACGGCAAGCAGTGAGCCGTCCTTGCGCCTCCGCATCGTGTCGAAGCTCGCCACGCCCTCGCCTTTGCGGATGCGGCCGATGATGTCGGCTTCTTCGTCATGCAGATGCTCCGGGATGAGGAGCAGCATCGATCGGCCGATGGCTTCTTGCGCGCTATAGCCGAACATGCGTTCGGCCGCGCGGTTCCAGTCGGTGATGGTGCTGTTCAGGTCCTTGGCGATAATGGCGTCGAACGAGGAGTCGACGATGGCCGCCAGCCGCGCATTTGCGCTGGCATCTTGTGATTCCCTGCCCCCGGATTTCGCCATGGGCGTTAGCTAGCGCGACTGGGGGTCAAGGCAAGCGCCTAGGCCTTGGAATGGTCGGGAATATCGCCGTTGGCTTTTTCAGGAGCCAGCACGCCGAAATCCTGTGACTTCACCCCAGCCTCGGCAGTCAGGAAGCCGTCCGACGCAAGACCTCGGCGCAGCAATTCACGCACCGCGGCAGAACGGCTCGGCATGCGCTTTTCGAAACGCCAGTTTTCCAGCGCCGCCAACTCCTCGTCGGTCAGCATGATCTGCAGCCGCTGCGGCCGCTCAAGCTCAGCCACTTTTGCCTCCACCACAGACGTTCAACACCACAAAATGAGTAAGTGCCTCACTTTGAGTAGAACTAGGGTTGGCCGCATAAGACGTCAAGGAGGGCCGATGCGTGAAGGGAGACTGGCACCAACGATACCAACGATGCTGCGAGACCGCCTTTGACACCTTATGCTAACTTACTGATTTATTTAATGATTTTAAGATTTGTGTATTGCCATCCGCTCGCTTCGGGCACATTGTACCCAAAGAGGGACGCCCGCCGTGAAAGGGAGGGTTCCAATGTTACGAGGATTTTCCGACCGGTTGCGCAACGACGTCCATTGCAAGGTCCAGCAGGCCCTGTGGGCGGACGGGATTGTCAACATCATCAGGTTGTCGGAAGAAGTCAGGCTCGACAACGTCGAGGAGAACATCGCCCGCGAGGATATCGAGAGTTTGGTGCTGCAGGTGGCACAACTCTATGGCGCGGCCATTGAGTTCGACGACGAGGCGCGGACGGCGCTCGACCTGCCCGACCCCTGTCCAGCCGATAACCGCAACGATCTGGAAAAGGCGTTGAAAGAACGGTCGCCGCTTTCGGACGGCCTAACGAATCTGCTGCACGTGGATGACAAGTGCTGACGGGCGGGGCTAGCGGTTGGAACCGACGCCCGGCCATCAGCCGTTGGCCTGTTCATCCAACAGGCGCAGTCCGGTTTCATATTTCCTCGGCTCGATGCCCATCTGGCGCGCCTGCCACAAATTGTCCCTGAGGTCTGCTTGCTTGACCGGCCTCGCCAGCGGATTCGCCGCGGCGCGAGAGATGAAAGCCCGTTCGCCTTCGTCCAGCCGCCTCGTCAGCGCGTCGACCGCCGCGACCACCGGAAAGCCGAAGCCTGCCATCTCGAGCCGCTCGAGCGTCCAGCCCTCGCCTTTTTCGACCACGTCGTGCAGGTAGGCGACGGTCTTTTCGTCGAGCGTTTCGACGGCGTCAGCAACGCGCCTCACATGTTCGATGTAGGGACGGCCGGTCTTGTCCTTCTGGCCGCGGTGGACGTCTTCAGCGATCTTCGCTGCCTGGTAAAGCATGATCTCCTCTCTCTATTTGGAAGCCCGCCCCGGAGGGAGGACGACCGGAGCGGGCTGGGCCGGGCTCTGGATACCCGATCCGGCAGCGCGCCTTTCGCGAGGATGCGGGGAATGCGCGCCGTACTGCAAACAGGAACATCAGCAGCGTCTAAATGTTCCTTCGCTGCCGGCCGAAAAACAGGAACCTGCGGCCGGCGCCGCCGTTAGCACATTGTGCAAGTAAAGGAGGTCCGCGCCATGGATTGGAACCGCGTCGAAGGAAACTGGAAGCAGGTCAAGGGCAAGGTGAAGGAACAGTGGGGCAAGCTTACCGACGACGACCTCGACCGCATCGCGGGCAAGCGCGACCAGCTCGAAGGCAAGATCCAGGAACGCTACGGCATCGCAAAGGACCGTGTCCGCCGCGACGTCGACGACTGGGCGAGCCGCCAAGGCTGGTAGCGCCCGCGGTCCGGATGAATCAGTCCGCAGCCCCTCACCGGGCTGCGGTATCGAAAGTCGGGAATTTTGATTTCAGAACAATGGTGCCATATTAGCTGACTAAGTGATTCATGGCACACTGAACCGATGGCCAAGAAGAAGAACGCACCCAGCCCAACCGTCGTCACGGCGACATCCGCCGCCGAGGCCTATGAGGCAGCCTACTTTGCCCGCAAATGCGGCCTGACCCCAGAAGAGGCGCTGCGGCTGATGCGCGAGGCGGCGGCACCAGCACTCGAGACGTCCGACAGTAGAAAGCGCAAGGGCTAGCCAAAAAACGAAAGTATCTGTGCGGTCATAGTCGTTCAGGTCGGCGGGCGATTGTTACGGCCCTTCGCGAGTTTCCTTATTGCCCGGAGGAAGATCGAGGCAGCGAGATCGCACTTGTACCGCGAGGGGCCATTGGTACGGATGACGATTTCGGCCTGCTTCAAGGTCATGCCGTGCTTCTGAGCAAACTCGAGGGGTTCATAGGCTTGCTCCCAGCCCGGCCCCGTCTTCAGCATCATAATGTTCCTCCCGCTTGATAAGTCAGGCAACGCGTTCGGCTAGACAAAGTTTCAAGGGCTGAGACAAAGCGGCGATTCGGCGCTTGCGCCGGGCCTGCGTGCGGCGCCCCGCGGCATCGAAGGCGCTCGAGTTCGATACCGCTGCCACGGCCAGCCGAGTGTCCTGTCGAGACTTCAGCCTATGGCGGACTGGAAGCACCTTTCAAAACTGTTCCGGCTAAAGCATGTCTCCCGAAAGTGGGAACCGGTTTCGGGACAAAGACATGCGTAAAATCAAAAACCTAAAGCGCATGGAGCGAATCTGAAAAATTGCGACGCACTTTAGGCGGAGGCAGGACCAAAGACCGGCACGCTTTAGGCCTCAGCCACCCGAGCACTGAAACGGGCAGTCAATAACAAAAGATCGTTTCCGGGATTCTCCTGGCCAAAATTCTTTCTGGAACAAGTCGTTTCGGATCGAGTTGAGGCTGACCAACCCCACCGGGAGATCGAAGACATGGCGAGCACGAAAACAGCCTCGAAGAAAGGCTTGAACGAACTTTTCCACGACACGCTGAAGGACATTTACTTCGCCGAGAAGAAGATCCTCACGACGCTGCCCAAGATGGCCAAGGCGGCGCAGGACGACGCCCTGAAGACGGCCTTCGAAAAACATCGCGTCCAAACCGAGGAACATGTGGCTCGGCTCGAGGAAGTGTTCGATGTGATCGACAAGAAACCCGTCGGCAAGACTTGCGCCGCGATCATGGGCATCACCGAGGAAGGCGCTGAGATCATGGAAGAGTATAAGGGTTCCCCTTCCCTCGACGCCGGCCTGCTGGCGGCGGCACAGGCGGTCGAGCATTACGAAATCTCGCGCTACGGCACGCTTCGGACCTGGGCATCCGAACTCGGCCTGACCGAAGCCGTCAACCTTTTCGACAAGACGCTCGCAGAGGAAAAGGAGACTGACGCGGCACTTACCGAGCTTGCCGAATCGGCCGTCAACGTAGCGGCCGAAGCAGCTTAGGGGTGGAGGGAGGAATCTTCCCTCAATCCTGCCCCTTTCCCGAGGCCTGGGATTCACGTCCCAGGCGGGCGCGATTTGAGACCGTCACATGGAAAAGGCGTTCAACCGAATGGCGGAGGCCGTTGCCCGCGCTACCGGCAGGCCGTGGGCCTTTGCTCTCTGCCTGGCATCGGTTCTGGTCTGGGGAGGAACCGGGCCGGTGTTCCACTACTCGGAGACCTGGCAGCTCGTCGTCAACACCGGGACCACGGTCATCACCTTCCTGATGGTATTCCTGATCCAGAACACACAGAACCGCGACGGAGCCGCCGTGCAGGCCAAGCTCGACGAATTGATCCGCTCCGGCCACGCCAAGAATGATTTCATCGGCATAGAACATCTCACTGAAGCCGAGGTCGAAGAGCTCCGCGCCCGCTGCGCAGAGGCAAGGAGAAGGCAGATGGCCGACGCCTAGAGAAAGTTCAAAGGTTGACGGTTGCGCCGATCGTTCGGTTGTTCACCGGGACGCGGGCCTGGAAGCGCTCACGCCAGCCGCGGCAGCATGGGTTTCGATATTCTCCAGTTCCTCGTTTATGTGCTCCGGCGATTTATGCTCTAGGCCGACAACCTCGTTGCGGGCGGCCTCCAGCGCAATGATGATTTCGTTGAGCTTGGCCTGCATGGCGGCCGTATCGCGCGCGTTCTGGATCAGCACGACGCCGGTGAGTCCTAATGCCGAGATCGAGACGATATAGGTGCCGAGAGGGGCGCTGGCGACAGCGGCACAAATCAGCGCGGCTGTCAGCAGCACATAAAGTCCCCATGGTCTGGAGAAGAACTCGGCAAGGACGTAGAGCGGTCGATGCATGGAAGCCCTGTCACTTCGCGGCGAAGGCCTGCGCCTTTTTGCAAAGCGCAGGCCCGACCGGACGTATCGGCCGGCCGGCAGCTACCTTGGAGGGACACTGCGAAGATGGAACTTCAGTAGAGGGTGTTTGTTCCTCATGGCGAAAGGGCGGCTTCTCCAAATGACCAGACCGTCGCTTCATTTGCTCAAGGGCATAGGCTATATGGTCTCGACGATCAGCGTGGCCTTGCTGGCGATCGTCAGTTGGGAGAGCGCGTCGAAAAGTCCGCTGCTGACCGCCTGCCTGCTCGGCGGCGCCGCCACGTCGATCGCCGGCATGTTCTGCCGCTGGCTTTCCTACGAAATCGAAAAGCGTCAGGAGGAGCGGCGGAACCGAAAAAAGCCAAGCCTCGGATCGCCGGCGAGCAGCGTCACCCCCGCCTCCACCGCCGGAACCCCGAGACCAGCACCGTAATCAGGCTGGTGAGAAGGATCCACAGGACAACCTCGCCCTCCGATATACCCAGCCTGGATGGACTGTCCGACCGTGGCGTTTTACCGCTCGCCGCCGACCACCGGCGCGAGATCCCGCTGGCTGCCGCTCCGCACCGAATAGGCGCGGGTGATCTCGGCGCCAAAGAGGAATATCTGGGCAGAGTAATAGACCCACAGCAGCACGACCATCAGCGCGCCGGCAGCGCCATAGGAGGTGGCGATGGCGCTGGTGCCGATGTACCAGCCGATCAGCGACTTGCCGATGGTGAACAAAAGCGCGGTGACGATCGAGCCGACGCCGACGTCGCGCCATTTGAGCGTGCGGTCCGGCAGGACCTTATAGATCGCCGCGAAGAGCAGCGCGATCAGCACAAAGGAGACGACGGTGTTGATCGAGCTCACGATCAGTTCGCCGAACGGCAGACGCCGGTTGATGTATTCGCCCAGCGCCGAGATCGCCGTGCTTGCGGCAAGCGATACCAGAAGCATAAAACCGAGAGCCGCCACGAGGCCGAGGCTCGCCGCCCTCGCCCGGACCAGCCGTGAAAGCGAAACGCCATTGGGCTTGACCTTCCATATCTGGTTCAGCGACTGCTGCATCTCGCCGAAGACGCCGGAGGCGGTGACAAGCAGCGCCACCAGCCCGATGACTGTGGCCAGCGTGCTCGATCCGCGGTGCGAGGCGGTCTCGATCGTTGCCCTGAGAAGGTCGGCGCTCTGCGGGCCCATCACGCCCGCGAACTCGGCCGAAAGGGCAAGTTGCGCGGCGTCGTTGCCGATGACGATACCCGCGACCGCCACGACGATCAGAAGGATCGGCGCCAGCGAGGTTGCGGCGTAGAAGGCCATTGCCGCGCCATGGCTCAGCGCATTGTCGTCGAGAAAACCGGTGACGCTCTCTTTTAGCAGAACCCAGGCTTCCTGGAACCAGCGCGGCATGTTCCTCACCGCCTATCTCGAACGGGAGATGCAGGTTCGAATGCCGGACATCTTGCCATGCGCGCTCGCCCGAATTTGGAGCGGGCCGGGTGGGACAAGAGCTCGACTGCCTTTTCGTTGGCCAGGGTATGAAGCCGGAAAAACCACCCTGTTCTCTTTGCCACCAGGTCCGGCTGACGCGGCCCGCCGAAGTCAATTCGGCAAAAGCCCGATGGTTCCGCGCTTCGGCGCCGGCGAAGATCCGGCAATATGAACAATTTGAATGCGTGCCGATCCAGCAAAAGCCGCCCCGGATGGGAGAACCGGGGCGGCAATCGAGGGAAGTAGTTCAGGGTATCCGGGACTACCGGACAGTAACTCGCCCGACCTTGAAAAGTTTCAAGCCAGGCCGGCCCGGCATATCTATTTTGGCGTTTGCGGCGGCAGCTCGCCCGGCTTGATCACCGGCATCTGGCTGTTGTCGGCCGGCGGAACAGTGGCGTTCTTGTCGCCGGTCGGCGGCGGCTTCAGCACGCCGCCGCAAGGCTCCAGGCTGCCGGAAAGGTTGTTGGACTGATCGTTGGCCTGGGCTTTCGGCTGCTCGCCGTTAGCCTTCGGCGTCGCGTTTTCATCCGGTTTGACCTGGCAATCCTCGATCTGCGGGTTCTTCGGCTGGGTCTGTGCCACGGCGCTGATTCCCGACATCAGGACGATGGCGAGGCCAAGAAGTGCTTTCTTCATTGGATCCTCCTCAGGTTCAGTAGCCCCCGATGATCGGCAGGATTTCGCCGGTGATGTAGCTGGAGCATTGCGGCGAGGCTAGAAACACATAGGCCGGTGCGATCTCCTCCGGCTGGGCGGGCCGCTTCATCGGCGTCTGGGCGCCGAACCGCGAGACGACGTCCTCGGCCTCCTTTTCCGACGGGTTGAGCGGCGTCCATACCGGGCCGGGCGCCACCGCGTTGACCTCGCCCGGCTTCGGATGATGCTGCTTCGGAAAAGGCGGCGCCGGATATTTGCGCGCGCCGGCCTGCATCGGGCCAGGCCGCGACTTGGGCTTGCCGCGATCGGTGGCATAGACTTTGCCCTGCACGCCACGCTGCCTGCGCGTGGCCTTGGCGCTTTCGGCTTTCGATCGGATGCTGGTCGGCATGTTTGTCTCCTTCTCCGAGAGACAACGCTTGCCGGTCGAAAAGGTTGGCCTTCGTCCGACCCGGCGGCCGCTGCATGGCATTTCGCACGCATATCAAAATTAAATGCGAGCAGGTCGCCATAGGTGCTAGTCGATCGCTGTTAGGGGGGACTCTCAGGAGGAGAGTTCCATGGACGTCCGAAAACTGATCGGCAGGCTATCGACGGCATTTCTGCGCCAGCGCGCTGCCGCGCCGACCGCCCCTGCGAGGCCGGGCCAGGCCCCGCTCGCCGACGTGCCGTTAAGGCCCCGTCCGCGCCCGCCGCACCGTCCGGCGCCCCCTGTGCGATCGGCGAGCAACATGTAGCTCGTCCATGCAGCGGTACCCGCCCGCCCGGATGCAACCTGGTGGCGGCAACTTCGTTGATGGCGATCCAAATCTTTGTGGTGGCAACATGAAATCCATTCGCATGAACAATCCCATTTTCATCCTGGCCACGGCGATACTGACCGCGGCGCCCTTCGCCGGTCTCGCCTGGAGGGCGTATGAATGGCTTGGATGGTGACCCAATGAGCCGCTTCCTGCCGCTCACCATCCGCTTCGCCAATGGCGGCTCCATGGTGGTTTCCTCGATCGCCGACGCGAAGAAGGCGCTGGACGGGACATGGAAAGACAAAGAGGCGCCGGACTATCTCGCGGCGGCGCGGCTGGTGGATGACGCCGTGGCAGGCATCTGCCGGCCGGCGGTTGCCTTCGCCGCCTTCAAGAAGGCCGCCGCGCGACAGGGCCTGCTGAAGCCGGCAGACCCTAGTGCCGCGCTGACCATGCTCGACGACCTGTGGTCACGCAAGGGCAAGGGTCCGCCGCGCTGACCACCTCACCTCGGCTCGATCCTCATGCTGAGATAAGTCGGGTCGAATTCCGCGATGTCGACGAGACGCGGCCAGTCGAGGATAGTGACCCAGTGGTTCGCCCAGTTGATCACGCCCATGCGCCGCAGCGTGGCAATCACCCTGTTCATATGGACGACCGAGAGGCCAAGCACATCGGCAAGCTCTGCCTGCGACAGCCGCAGATGGAAGCTCATGTCGCGGGTCTTTCTCACCACCTGAAGCCTGACGAACAGCTCGCAAATGAGATGCGCCAGATGCGAGGTCTTCGAGCGGCGGCCCATCGCCACGATCCATTCGCGATGGATAGCGCCGTCGACAAGCGTGTCCAGCCAAAGCAGCCTGGTCAGATGCGGCGCCTGCTCGGTTATCGCGCGCAGGCTGCTGTGCCCGGCCCCCACCACGTGGCAGGGCGAGAGCGCGATGATGCCGTGGTCCATGGTCTTCAGCAGAAAGGCATGCAGGTCGACGAAGTCGCCGGCGACTTGCAGTGACGTGAACTGCCGCCCGCCATCCTCGAGAACCTTGTAGCGCGCCGCCAAACCATCGACGATCAGCGTGCTGTGGCTCGGCCTCGATCCCTCCGAAACGATGTCCTCGCCGACGACGAAATATCTCTCAATGGACATGGCGCCGGCCAGCAATCCCTTCTCTTCGTCCGACAGGGCATCGTGCTGACCAAGGTTGAGGAACAGATTCCAGCATTGGGACTTTTTGTCCTCCATTCGCAACAGCTAACGTTGGAGGATCGGGCCGGTTGCAGGGGATCGGTCGCCACGTTGGCTCAGACGGGGCCGGCGCAAGCGATTTCCCCTCAGGATCAGGTGCTTGGAACCATGCTCGCGGCGGTGAATTGAACATCGAAAATGTTCGGGATCGCGGCGCCGATGGAACGTTTCTACTTCGACCCATATAACACCGAACAAACTCAGATGGATGCCGACGGGCAGGTTCTTTCCAACCCTGAGCGGGCCGCCGCGGAAACGCTGCGGATCCTGCACGACGTCGCGCGCGACGAGATGCCGGGCGGCGAGAAACTGAAAATAACCGTCAAAGTGCGGAATGAAAAAAGCGAACAGATTTTCGAGGCATCGCTCACGCTGAATGCGGCCTGGAGCTGAACTCGGAAGCATCGGCCGGAGAGGCTTTCCGGCCGCGGCAACTATCCCTGGCCTGAGCTGTTCCGATGCCGGAAAGGCAAAGCATGTTCGAAGGGTTTGAAATCGCCGAGATCGATACGGGCGCGGCACGGATTTTCATTCGCCGCGCCGGCAGCGGGCCGGGGCTGCTCCTGCTGCATGGCTTCCCGGAAACGCATCTGATGTGGCGCGACGTGGCGCCCAAGCTGGTCGACCGCTTCAGCGTCGTCTGCGCGGACCTGCGCGGCTACGGAAAAAGCGGCTGCCCGCCGTCCAGTCCGGATCACGCTCCCTACGCCAAGCGCGCCATGGCCGCCGACCTTGCGATGCTGATGACGAAGCTCGGCTTTTCCCGGTTCATGGTTGCCGGGCACGATCGTGGCGGGCGCGTCGCCTATCGGCTGGCGCTCGACCATCCCGACCGCGTCGAGAAACTCGCCGTGCTCGACATCATCGTAACCGCCGATGCCTGGGACCGGGCCGACGCCCGCCTGGCGCTCGGCTACTGGCCGTGGTCGCTGCTGGCGCAGCCCGAGCCGCTGCCGGAGAAGGTCATGGCGGCGGCCGCCGATGCGATCGTCGACAACGCCCTGGAAGGCTGGGGCTCCTCGCCCGACGTGTTCCCGGCCGCGGTAAGGCAGGCTTACGTCGAGGCCTTGCGCGACCCGGTCCATATCCATGCCATCTGCGAGGAATACCGGGCGGCGGCGACGCTCGACCGCGAGCATGACCTTGCCGACCGGTCAGCCGCCCGGCGGATCGCCTGCCCGCTGCTGGTGCTCTGGAGCGGGCACGGCGCGCTCTCCGAATGGTATGCGGCCGAAGGCGGCCCGCTGGCCCTGTGGCGAGAGTGGGCGGACGATGTGCGGGGCGGCGCGGTTCCCGGCGGTCATTTCTTTCCCGAGGAATTGCCCGGCGAGACAGCCGCCATGCTCAACGATTTTCTGCTGCCGGCCAGATCAGCATGACGTTTGGTTGAACCGTCGTCCTGATCTAGCTTTTTGTCGGCACATGATCTTGTCCGAAAGCCAGTTCCCACTTTTTGCGCTCGCTGACCTCTGGTTCGGAATCACGCCCTAAAGCGCGTAGGCCAGGGCGAGATAGATCGCCGGCGCGACGATCAGGCAGAGCGCCATCACGATCACCACGGCATTGCCCAGACGCTCGGCGCGCCTGGCTATGTCGGCAACGTCGTCATCATCATCATTGATGAGTTGGAGGATCGAGGTGTCGGCGAGAGCGGAGAGATGATTGTCGTTTGCGGGGTGGCTTTCAGGCTCTCGGAGTTGGGGCTTGGCAGAAATGAAAGTCAAACGTCGTCTCGCTTTCGAAACCGGCAAAGCGGCTTCCTTGTCCGATGATTTTTGGGTTCCGACGGTATTGGGCGCCCGCCTTTGCGCGGAAATGGCGGGCACCCAAAATGCCGACGACGGAGGAGAATCCATCGACGACCGCTCACCAACTCAAAGCTTTTGCTTTGGTTGCCGTCAACGGCCCAATGCGCGGGCCGCTCGGACTTCAGTCGTAGGGGCCGTTCGGACCGTGGCCCCCGCGCACAAACGCCCATGCCGATCGGCCGGCGCATGCAAGACTTCGCGCCAGCGCCCTGGGGTGCAGGATTCACGAAATATTTCGCGGGGGAACATCGATCGCGGGCATCGGTTCTCCTTACTCAAGGAGTTCAGATCTCCTTGAATTCACCCCGAAGACCAATCCCCAACCAATGGAGCAGTAGATATGCCTAATCAAGGCGGAACTCACGAACAGCATGTCAGGGCCGGCCAGCAGAGCCACAAGAACCGCGACGACCAGCATCGCCGCAGCGGCCAACAGCAGGCCGAGGACCGCAACATGCGTCAGCAGAGCGCTGGTCAGCACAGGGGCGGCAGCGGCAATTTCGCCGAAGACCGCCGGCGTGCCTCGGAAGCCGGCCGCAAGGGCGGCCAGTCCTGACCCGGGCCGCAAGGGCGGCCAGCCGATAATGAAGCTGCGTTCCCGCGATCCCTTCGCGGGTGCGCCGCCTCTTCAGCAATTCCCGGAACGCGCGCAGCGGTTTCCGTTCGCAGCTGCGCTGCCGCTCCAAGCCTCCCGCCCCAAGCGATTGGAACTTCTTCCCCTCCCCCCGGTTCCTAAAACACCCGGCGGCCGCCGCCGCCAGGAGGATGTTTCAACGGAGGCACCCATGTCCGTGCGCACACTTCATCCCGAGCGCGTCGACGAGACACGTATGCATGCCTATTCGATCTTCGCTCCGCTGCTGATCAATGCACTGGCGCAGACGCTGGAGCGCCGCCAGGGCATGAAGGAGCTGGACAAGCTCGAGGCATCGCTTCTGCGCCTCATCGAGGAAACCGCCGTCGCCGCGCCGGATGCCGATGCGCTGAAGGAGTTCGCGGTCGAGCTCGTCACCTCGACGCTGCGCAATGTGCGCGAACATCCTGATGCCAAGCATGATCTGGAGGAGATCGAAAACCGCCGCACGCAAGGGCGGTCGGAGGTTCCGGCGACGCTGGAGGAGCAGCTTCAGTCCGGCCTGGAGGACAGTTTCCCGGCCAGCGATCCGCCTGCGGTCGTGTCCACCGCCATCACCGGGGGCTCGAAGAATATCGTCGGAACCGACGAGGTGTTGCGCCGCAAGAAGGCCGCCTCGAAGCGTGAGCGGCATCCCAAGTAAGCGGAGCTGGTCCGGCGAACGGAACAACTCCCCGGCCCGAGGGTTGGTCCAATAGCGGAAGGAGAAAAATGATGCACAGGAAAGAACTTCCGAACCGACCGGGCGCCGGTCACTCGCCATCGTCGGGCAGGTTGTCAAGTCATTCGCCGTCGTCCGACCAATTGCCGACCAAGGGCGGGGAAGACCCGGATGTTCGGTTCCTGGCCGAGAACAGCGACCTCTCGCCGAGGCAGGCGCGCGAGCTGATCCGTGAGCACGGGCACGACCGTGACGAGCTTTTGAGGATCGCGCGCACCATGAAGGCCGAGGGCTGATCGCGCTGCGGAAAGAGAGGCAAAAATGAGCAATTCACCGAAGAAGGGATCACCGGGAACGTCCGACCAGTGGCCGCGCTGGGAAGGCCCGGAAGAGAACCGCCCGCCCGGCTACCTGCCGGCCAAGGATAATCCAGACGAGGATCGCGATGCAGCCGGCGAGAACAACAAGGATCCCGAGCGATCCGACTTGGGCGACGTCGCCAAGAAGAAAGGCTCCTAGGATCCCTGGTTTTCACACCTTGAGCATCACTCAGCGCAACAGGAGAAGAAAATGCCACGCGGAGACAAATCGAAATACACCGACAAACAGGAACGCAAGGCCGACCACATCGCCGAGGGCTATGAGAAGCGCGGCGTGTCCGAGAAGGAAGCCGAGCGGCGCGCCTGGGCGACCGTGAACAAGGACGATGCCGGCGGCAAGAAGGAAGGCGGCTCCGGCCGCGGCAAGCACACCGGCAATCCGGCCGCGCACAAGGGCGGCCGCATGGGCGGCAAGGCTGCCGGAGAACGCCCGGCGGCCGAGCGCTCGGCTTCAGCCAAGAAAGCCGCGGCGACGCGCAAGCGCAATGAGAGCCACGCGCATCATTGACGCGGACGCCGGAGCTGATGTTCTCCCCCGTTGTGGGGGAGATCAGCTATCATCCCCGTAGAGCCCAATTTCGTCCGGCTGGAGCGAGGCGGCATTCCCTTCGGCAGCCTCACCCAGATACTTTTCCAGCGCGGCGTCCAGCCTGCCGGCGCTGCCGCCTTGCGGATCGACGATCGCGTTGAGCAGCGTTTCGAGCGAAACGCCAAGCTGGTCGAGGCCGAGCTGCCTTTCGATTTCGGCGATCGCGGCGGGAGACTGCCGTTTCAGGGCCTCGACAGCATGCTTGACGGCCGAACCGTAGGACGCCACGGACTCGTAGTCGTCCTGGTCGATGCCGAACTCCTTGCCTGCCCGCTCCATCAGCCGGACTTTCGTCGCCGTGACGTTGAGGCTGTTCACGCTGAACATGGATCGGGAGATTTTGGCCTGCGCCTGGATTAGTGGCGAGCCGGCGCCGTCGGGTTCGGCGCTGCGATTGATGCTCGAGACGAGACCATCCGCGATCGATTTCGGCGCCGGCGTCTGGCGCTGCCGTTGCAGGGTCAGAAGAGCGACGTTGTTCAGCGCGAAGGGTGAAGACATGGCGGCCTCGACGGCGCCCGCCCATCATGGAACGGACGCCGGATAGTCGAGCCAAGACATCATGCCTTGAGCAAAGCAAAAAGCCGGTTCGGCAAGGCAGTAGCCCAACAATCCTAAGAATTTCCTAGAGCGGGTCACCGTTTCACGGAAACGGCAACCCGCTCTATTTCCTTGTTTTTACGCAATTCCGGACGGGCGGGTACGGCGAAGTCGCCGAGCCCGACCGTTTCCACTTTTACTGGAATTGCTCCAGGAGTGATGGTCGTCCTATCGGGGAAGATTGACGCTCAATCAGTCGTCGCCCCCGCCGCTGTCGCCGCCGCCGTCGTGACCACCGCTATCACTGCCACCATCATGGCCGCCGCTGTGGTCGCCGTCGTGATCTTCGCCCTGGTGATCGCCGTCCTCGTCGTCGCCCTGGTCGCCCTCATGCGAGCCCGACTCGACGCCGTCGCCCTGATGGTCGGTCTCGTCATTGTCGGTGGCTTCGTGGTCGCCGTCGACGCTGGTGGTGGTGATCTGGTCGCCGTCATCCTCGGTCGCAGCCGCCGACACCTGGCCGCCATTGTCCGAATCCGCATATGACGGCTGCGCCGCACAGATGCCGAGCAGGCCGATCGCGGTCGCCGCCAGCAAGGGAAGGTTTTTCATCAGTCGCTCCGATCCTGTTTCAGGTGCGGATCATTGCCCCGGCGGATTACGGTGCGCTTAAGCGAGTGATCGCAATTTTAGCAGTCGCTTATTTTATGCCGCCCACCCTGGCGCGCGGCCTTTCGGGCGCGGCTCGCGCCACGATCGCCTCCAGCGGCTCGGGCCGGTGCAGGAAATAGCCCTGGCCATAGGTGACGCCCATGCCGATGAGTATCTCCAGGGCGCTTTTTTCTTCCACCTTTTCGGCGACGACCGCGCAGCCCGTCGAGCGAGCGATGCCGGTGATCGCCGAGACGATCTCGCGGTCGAAGCGGCTGTTGGCGATGTGCTCGATGAAGGAGCCGTCGATCTTGATGGCGTCGACGGGGAAGCGCCTGAGATATTCGAAGGAGCTCATGCCGGCGCCGAAATCGTCGAGGCTGACGCGGCAACGGCGCAGCCTGGCCTTGCGCACGAATTCTTCCGCGGCGTCGAAATTGGTGACGGCGGCTGTCTCCGTGATCTCGAAGCCGATGGCCGACGGCGGCGCGCCGCTCTCGGCCATGGCCTGGTCGACGAAATCCCAAAGCTGCGGATCGGAGAGCGTCTGCGCCGACAGGTTGAAGCCGAGCGAGATGGCGCCGGAGAGCATTGCCTTGCCATGGCGCGACAGCGCCGTGCGGATGATCCAGCGGTCGAGCCGGGCGGCAAGGCCGAAGCGCTCGGCCACCGGCATGAACTCGCCCGGCGGGATCAGCTTGCCGTTGCGGCCTTCGAGCCGCGCCAGCACCTCGACGTGGCGGCTCTCTTCCCATGGCCTGCCCAGGCGATGGATCTCCTGGCCGAACAGCTTCAGCCGGTTGTCCTCCATCGCGTCGACCAGCTTGGCGGCAAGCCGCGCGGCATTGAGGCCGCCGGAGCCCGAGGCCGTCTCGGGCGCGAACACCGCGAAACGGTCGCGCCCGCCAGCCTTGGCCGCGTAGCAGGCATCGTCGGCGCAGGCCAGCGCGTCGGCCACCGTCATCCCGGGATCGCGCACGAAGGCGATGCCGATGCTGGCCGCCAGCCTGCGGGAGGTCACGGCCGGGCCAAGGTCGGCGTCGCGCACGGCGGCGAGCACGGCGCGGGCGAGCCGCTCGGCGCAGGCGTCGTCGCAGTTCGGCACCAGCAGCGCGAACTCGTCGCCGCCGAGACGCGCGGCATGCCCGGAGGGCGGCAGGCTGGCGCGGATGCCGGCGGCGACGCTTTTCAGCGCGATATCGCCCGCGGCATGGCCGGCATAGTCGTTGAGCGCCTTGAAGTAGTCGAGGTCGACATAGAAGACGGCGAGCGGTAACCGGTTCACGGCGCCGATGTTCTCGGCCAGCAGCCGGTCGAAGGCCGCGCGATTCCACAACCCGGTCAGCGCGTCGTGGTGGGCGGCGTAGGCGAGCTCCTCGGCGCGCTTCTTCTCGTCGGTGATGTCGCGCACGGTGCCGAGGATCTGTCCGGCCGAACCGGCGGCGGCGATGAAGCGCACCAGCGACTCGACATGGCGGACCACGCCGTCGCGCCGCACGATGCGGTACTGCGTGGCGGTAACGCTTTCCGAACCGGGCGGCGGCAGGTGGGCGCGCTCGGTGGCCTCCTTGTCGTCCGGGTGGAGATAGGTGTGCCAGAGATCGGCCGTCACCTCGTCGGTGTCGCTGACCAAGCCGAAGATCTCCCTGGTGCGCGCGTCCCAATAGCTCTTGTTGGTGCCGATGTCGTAGTGCCAGATGCCGGTGCCGCTGGCGGCGAGCGCGAGACGAAAGCGGACATTGACCTGCTCCAGCGCGGCCTCTGCCTCTTTCTGCTTCGTAATGTCGGTCTGCACGCCCATCAGCCGCAGCGGCTTGCCCTCGGCGTCGCGCTCGACGATACCGCCGCGGTCGAGCACCCAGACCCAATGGCCGTCCTTGTGCTTCAGGCGCAGCTCCGTCTCGATGGAGTCGACGAGGCCGGCAATGTGACGGTCGCCGCTCGCCAGCGCCCGCTCGCGGTCCTCGGGATGGGTGAGCTTCAGCCAGAGATCGGACGTGTTGGCGAGCTCGTCCTCGGCATAGCCCAGCATCCTCCACCAGGTCGGCGAATAGTAGCAATCGCCGGTCGCGAGGTTCCAGTCCCAAAGGCCAAGCTGGGCGCGATCGAGCGCCAGCGCCCAGAATTCGCCCTTGCGTGTCTTGTCTTGCGCCATGCCCTGGTTTTCTTCCGTCCCCGTCGGACCATTGTGCACGGAACGAAAGAAGAAAGGGTTACTAGGGCGAAGCTGCCAATCTCCCTCCTTGAGGGGGAGATGTCCGGCAGGACAGAGGGGGGTGCCTCGCGCCGACGCCCACAATCTCCTTGACCGGCTCACCCCACCGCCAACCGTCTCCTCACCACCGCAGCATGAAAACGCGCGCCGTGGAGCAGGCCTTCGTCGTTGAAGTCATAGGCCGGGTTGTGCAGCGGCGCGGAGTTGCCGTTCAGGCCGGCTGCAGCAACACATGCTCCGGCGCCACGCCGACCAGCTCGGCGTAGCGGCCGGGATCGGTCGCGCCTTCCGAGTTGATGACCAGCACGCGCGAACGGGCGTCGAGGCCGAGTGCCGCGCGCATGCGCCTGTCGCCGGCGGCGCGGATCAGGCCGGCGAGCCCCGCCCCGCCGCTCTCGCCGGAGACGATCGCCGGATCGTTGCCAAGGGGCCGCGCCAGCCGCTTCATCACCGCGACCGCATCCGCCTCTTCCACCGTCATGAAGGCATCGCCGACACGGGCCAGCACGCGCCAGGCGACCAGGGACGGCTCGGCGCATTCGAGCATCGCCATCACCGTCGACTGCTGCTGTGCGATCGTCACGGGACGTCCGGCCTCGGCCGAGGCGTAGACGCAGGCCGAGCGCCTCGGCTCGACCACCACGGCCTTCGGCCGCCGCTCGCCGAGCAGAATTGCCATATGGCCGGCAATCGCCGCCGCGAAGCCGCCGACGCCGGCCTGGAGAAAGACATGCGTGGGCGGTTCGGCCAGATGCCGCAGCGCCTCGCGCACGATCACCGTATAGCCCTGCATGACGAGACCGGGGATGCGCTCGTAGCCCAGCCAGGACGTGTTGGAGACGATCTTCCAGCCACGCTCGGCGCCGACGCGGGCCACTTCGCGCACCGCATGATCATAGCCGCCCTCGACCTCTACGATCTCGGCGCCGAAGCGGGCGATGGCCGCGACGCGCTCGCGGCTTACGCCGGCATGGACGTAGATGACCGAGCGCGCGCCGACCAGGCCGGCGCCCTGCGCCACCGAGCGGCCGTGATTGCCGTCGGTGGCGCAGACGAAGATCATGCTGGACGCGATCTGGCGCACTTCGGCGTCGTTTATCTCGCTGACGTCGACATCGCGACCGAGCCACTTGCCCGCTTCCTCCAGCACGAGCCGGATGACGGCATAGGCGCCGCCCAGCGCCTTGAAGCTGCCAAGGCCGAGACGCTGACCCTCGTCCTTGACATGAAGCGCCGCGATGCCGAGCTCGTCGGCCAATGCCGGCAAGGCGTGCAGCGGTGTTTCCGCATGGTTGTCGCGCGCCTTGAGGTAATGCTCCGCCCGCGCGCCGCCGGTCGTGCCGAGGGACTCCGCATCGGCGGCAACCAACGGCTGGTTGTGTTCGGGACGTTGGTTGAGCAGCAGCATGCTAGTCTTCCTGCGAGGCACTGAACTCTCTTGGCTGGCGCAATTCCGGCGCGATTCTGGATGCTTTAATTGGCTAAGTGATTGAAGTTTGTTTCGATTGGATGTCGCCGAATGTTCGCTTCGGAACGACTCGATCCGCGAATTTGACTATTTTTGGTGATATTTGGTCCGGCGGCGTGCGGTTCCGGACATTTGTGGCGATGGACCGGGTGAAGGTGGGGCTGGAAGTGCCGCTAGGTGAGGCTCCTGGCCTTCGTCATTCTAGGACGGAGCAAGGAGCGAAGCGACGCGCGCAGACCCTAGAATCCATGCCGTTACTTCGACGCGTTGCGACGATGCAGAACTCGATTGTCGGCAGCCCTGGACGCTATTTCTTCCATCGCGGCATCCTTTGGCCGATGTCACGGCATGGATCCTCGGGTCTGCGCGTCCGCTTCGCGCCCGCTCCGCCCGTGGATGACGAAGTTGAGAGGCCCTGCAAACTCACCCGCCCTTCGCTCGCCCCAGCCACCGCGCATAGACCTCCCCCACGATTCCTCGCCTGAAAATCAGCACGCAGACCATGAAGATCAGGCCGGTGGCGATGGTCACCGGGAAGCCGGAAGTGGCAAGCGTGTTCTCCAGCCCGACGACGAGGCCGGCGCCGACCACGGGGCCGACCATGGTGCCGATGCCGCCGAGCAGCGTCATCAGGATCACCTCGCCCGACATCTGCCAGGTGACGTCGGTGAGGGTGGCGAACTGGAAGACGATCGCCTTCAGCGCGCCGGCGAGGCCGGCAAGGGCCGCCGACATGACGAAGGCTGCGAGCTTGTAGCGGCCGACCGAATAGCCCAGCGAAATGGCGCGGTTCTCGTTTTCGCGAATGGAGCGCAGGATCATGCCGAAGGGCGAGTGGACGATGCGCCAGATGGCGAAGACGCCGATCAGGAAGACGGCGAGCACGAAGAAATAGATGTTTATGGTGACGCTAAGATCGACGACGCCGAAGAGATGGCCGCGCGGCACCCCCTGGATGCCGTCCTCGCCTTCGGTGAACGGCGCTTGCACGCAGAAAAAGTAAAACATCTGCGCCATCGCCAGCGTGATCATCGAGAAATAGATGCCCTGCCGGCGGATGGCGAGGAAGCCGACGACGAGGCCCATTGCCGCCGCGCCCGCCGTGCCCAGCAGGATGCCGGCCTCGGGCGGCCAGCCCCAGGCCTTTACCGCATAGGCGCAGAAATAGGCGGCGCCGCCGAAGAAGGCGGCGTGGCCGAAAGAGAGCAGCCCGGTGTAACCCAGGAGCAGGTTGAAGGCGCAGGCGAATAGCGCGAAGCACAGCATCTTCATCACAAAGATCGGGTAGATGACGAAAGGCGCCGCGAGGAGCGCCGCTATGCCCAGGGCCACCAGAGCCCTTTCCAGCCGCATGGAGGCGGCGGCGCGCGCTTCGTGAAGGGTCGCCTCGCTCATGTCAGGCATCCCTTCCGAACAGGCCGGCGGGCCGAAGCAGCAGCACGATCGCCATGATGACGAAGACGACGAGGTTGGAGGCCTCGGGATAAAAGACCTTGGTCAGGCCCTCGGCGAGGCCGAGCATGTAGCCGGTGACGATGGCCCCTAAGATCGAGCCCATGCCGCCGACCACGACGACGGCGAAGACGACGATGATGAGGTCCGAGCCCATCAGCGGGCTGACCTGGTAGACGGGCGCGGCGAGGATGCCGGCCAGGCCCGCCAGCGCCGCACCCAGCCCGTAGGTGAGCGTGAGCAAGAGCGGCACGTTGACGCCGAAGGCCTGCACCAGTTCGGGGTTCTCGGTGGCGGCGCGCAGGTAGGAGCCGAGCCGTGTCTTCTCGATCAGCAGCCAGGTGCCGATGCAGACGATGAGCGAGGCCACCACCACCCAGCCGCGATAGTTGGGCAGGAACATGAAGCCGAGATTGGTGCCGCCGGCAAGCAGCGTCGGCACGGCATAGGGGTTGCCGGAGACGCCGTAGTAGTAGCGGAACACGCCTTCGATGACGAGCGCCAGGCCGAAGGTGAAGAGCAGGCCGTAGAGGGGGTCGAGTCGGTAGAGCCTGGATAGCGCAAGACGCTCCACCACGATACCGAACAGGCCGACGGCCAAAGGCACGATGATCAGCGCCGGCCAGTAGCCGATGCCCAAATGAACGAGCAGCAGATAGCCGATGAAGGCGCCGAGCATATAGAGCGCGCCGTGAGCGAAATTGATGATGCGCAGCAGGCCGAAGATGACGGCGAGGCCGAGGCTGAGCATGGCATAGAAGGAGCCGTTGATGAGGCCGACAAGGAGCTGGCCGAGAAGGGCCTGGATGGGGATGCCGAAGATCATGGTCATTTGGCGATCATACCCCCAGCACCTCGTGCAGTTTCTCGGTATGCGCGGAAAGCTGCCCGACCGGAAAGCCCTCCACCACCTTGCCGTGGTCCATCAGATAGAAGCGGTCGGCGATGCGGGCGGCGAAGCGAAAATTCTGCTCGATCAGAAGGATCGTCATGCCGCGCTTTTTCAACGTCGCCAGCAATTCGCCGATGCGCTGCACGATGACGGGCGCCAGTCCCTCGGTCGGCTCGTCGAGCAAAAGCATCTCGACGCCGGTGCGAAGAATGCGGGCGATTGCCAGCATCTGCTGCTCGCCGCCGGACAACTTCGTGCCCTGGCTGTTGCGGCGCTCCTTGAGATTGGGGAAAAGCTCGAAGATCTCCTCCACGCCCATGCCGCCCTTGGCCACCACCGGCGGCAGGATCAGGTTCTCGTCGACGGTGAGCGTCGCGAAGATGCCGCGCTCCTCCGGCACGAAGCCGATGCCCTGATGCGCGACGCGGTGGAGCGGCAGGCGGATGATGTCCCTGCCGTTGAAAGTGACGGAGCCGGTGCGCTTGCGGATCAGGCCCATGATGGCGCGCAGCGTCGTCGTCTTGCCGACGCCGTTGCGGCCGAGCAGCGTCACCGTCTCGCCGCGCTGGACTTCCAGGTTGACGCCGTGCAGCGCGTGGCCCTCGCCGTACCAGGCATGCAGATCACGCACGGCCAGCAACGGCTCACTCATGCTCGGTCCCCATGTAGGCGACGCGCACGCGCTCGTCCTGGCTGACGGTGGCGTAGTCACCGGCGGCGAGCACCTGGCCGCGCTGCATGACGGTGATCCAGTCGCAAAGATCGGCTACGACGGTGAGGTTGTGCTCGACCATCAGCACGGCGCGGTCCTTGGCGAGCGAGCGGATGATGCCGGAGATCATGCCGACATCCTCGTGCCCCATGCCGGCCATAGGCTCATCGAGCAGAAGCACCTTCGGATCGAGCGCCAGCGTCGTGGCGATCTCCAGCACGCGCTTCCTGCCATAGGAGAGATCGCCGGCCTGCCGGTGCGCGGCATCGTCCAACCCGACGATGGCGAGCAGTTCGCGCGCCCTCGGCGTGAGCCGGTCCAGCGCCGAGACCGGACGCCAGAACTGATAGCCCAGACCGCCCGGGCGCTGCAGCGCCACGCGCACATTGTCGAGGACGGTCAGGTGCGGGAAGATCGCCGAGATCTGGAAGGAGCGGACAAGGCCCATGCGTGCCACTTTCGCCGGCGGCGTGCGGGTGATGTCGGTGCCGAGCAGCTCGATCGTGCCGCTGGTCGGCTGCAGGAATTTGGTCAGCAGGTTGAAGATGGTGGTCTTGCCGGCGCCGTTCGGGCCGATGAGCGCATGAATCCTGGCGTGATGGACGTCGAGGTCGACATCCTTCACCGCGACGAAACCGGCGAAGTCGCGCCGCAGGCCGCGGGCGGAAAGCACCACCCGCGGTATCTCTTCGCCGCCGTCCGGCCGGACGGCCGTTGCGGTTTCGAGCGTCACTTGGTGACGAGCGGACAGCCGCTTTCCTCGGCCTTCATGAACGCCTTGTCGCCGGGAATGGTCGCCAGATAGGTGTAGTAATCCCAGTCCTTCTTCGACTCTTCCGGCTTCTTGACCTGGTAGAGATACATGTCGTGCACCATGGAGCCGTCGGCCTGGACCTTGCCGTTGACGGTGAACACGTCGTTGACCGGCATCTCGTGCAGTTGCTTGGCCACGGCCTCGGTCTCGTCGGTGCCGGCCTTGTCGATGGCCTTCAGATACTGCGTCACCGCCGAATAGGTGCCGGCCTGAATCATGTTGGGCATGCGGTTGGTGCGCTTGAAGAACTTCTGCGCGAAATCGCGGCTGACGTCGTCACGGTCCCAGTAATAGCCTTCGGTGAGCACGACGCCCTGCGCCGCCTGCAGGCCGAGGCCATGCACTTCGGCCAGCGTGAACAGAAGCGCCGCCAGCCGCTGGCCGCCGGCAACGATGCCGAACTCGGCCGCCTGCTTGATCGAATTGGAGGTGTCGAGGCCGGCATTGGCGAGCCCGATGATCTTGGCGCCGGAGGACTGCGCCTGCAGCAGGAAGGAGGAATAGTCGGTGGAGCCAAGCGGATAACGCACCTCGCCCAGCACCTTGCCGCCGCTCGATTCGACCAGCTTGGCGGTCTGCTCCTTCAGCGAATAGCCGAAGGCGTAGTCGACGGTGATGAAATACCAGCTGTCGCCGCCCTGCTGCACCAGCGCGCCGCCGGTGCCGACCGCCTGGGAATGCGTGTCATAGGCCCAGTGGAAGCCGTAGGGCGAGCATTGCTTGCCGGTCAGATCCGTCGAAGCGGCGCCGGTGACGATGTCGATCTTCTTCTTTTCCTTGGAAAGCCCCTGGACGGCGAGCGCCACGGACGAGGTGGTGAGCTCCATGATCGCGTCGACCTGCTCGGTGTCGTACCACTGGCGCGCGATGTTGGAGGCGATGTCCGGCTTGTTCTGGTGGTCGGCGCTGACGATCTCGATCGGCGCGCCCTGCACCTTGCCGCCGAAATCCTCGACCGCCATCTTGGCGGCCTCGACCGACCATTTGCCGCCGAAATCGGCATAGACGCCCGACTGGTCGTTGAGGATACCGATCTTGACCTTGCCGTCGGAAATTTCGCCGGCCGCCGCCGGCATTGCGGATGCCGCAATGAGCGCGGCCGAGACGAGATAGGATGCTTTCACTGGTGGTTCCTCCCTTGTGGCCAACCACGGGAAACGCGGCGGGCCTCGCAATGGTTCAACAGTTCGGTCCGGATTTTGGATTTGGAGCCTCGATCCCGCCTGCCACTCCTCTTCTGCGAGACCACGCCGCCCATGTGCCTGGGGTGCGCGGGCGCGAGCCTAGCATCACCATTCGCGGGTCGAGAATGCTATTTTCGTAGCATGCTGCATGGGCAGATGACGCGGCAGCGGCGCGTGCAACAGCAATGCCGCTTTGGATCGATCCGGTGCAGGAAACGACGCAATAGGCAGTCGCCCCAGGCCGGAAGAAAGGTTAAGCGCGAGCCGCGGCTTTCTTGTCGTTTTTATTGCCCTGATCGGCCAAATGGTAAGGGACGATCAGGATTTCCGCGGGAATATGCCACTCGCGGTTGAGCTTGAAAGCCATATCCATCGTCAGCGCTCGCTTGCGAGCTAGAATCTCAGATGCACGTGACGCCGACCCGAGCAGCTTTACCAGCGATTGCCTACCGAGATTGGCCATCTCCATATGAGCGGTGATCGCGTCCACCGGGTCGGTTTCCTCAATGGGATAGTGCCTCGCCTCATAGGCTTCGATGAGTTCAGCGAGAACATCGAAACGATCAGCATCAGGCGTGCCGGGAACGGGCTCGTTGTCAAAATAGCGAGTGATCTCCGCAATCGCCCAATCGTAATCGGCTTCGGTCTTAATGGGTCGAATGTTGTCCATCATACTTTCTCCGCGTCAATCTTGTCGTACTCGGCGTGGGTGCCGACGAATTTGATGAGCACCCTCTTGAACGTGTAGCTGACAAGTACAATCAGCCGGTACTTATTGCCGGCAATGTCGAACACCACACGGTTGTCAGCCAGGAAATCGACGTTCGCGCCGAATTGTTGCTTGATGTCAGGTGGCCCCCTCCACTCGACCTTGCTCGCTGCGTTGAACCAAGCAGTCAGCGGCGCTTTGGATTGCGGGTGCTTCGTCCAAAAGGTGACGAGCGTTTTCCTGCTGACGATTTGCATGCATCCATATAGCCATTTCCCAAACTGGGAACAAGGGGATTATTACCCAAATTGGGAAAATACCCGTTAGGTTTCGGGCTTCTTAGAATTTCGCGAATTTTGCCCAATCGCCGGTCAACTTCATTGACGCCTGCTCACCACCGTAGCCGCTTGCCGTCGCGGAAGAAGCCGCCCGTCGGGCCGTCGTCCGGCAAGGTCGCCGCCCAGACGATGCCGGCCGCACCTTGCGCGACGGGACGTCCGCCCGCCCCGCCCATGTCGGTCGCGACCCAGCCGGGGCAGACCGAATTGACCAAGACGCCCGAGCCGCGCAGCTCGGCCGAAAGGATGCGGGTCAGCGCGTTGAGCGTCGCCTTGCTGGTCGAATAGGCCGGCGCGCCGGCGCCCATCGAGGCGAGCGAGCCGCCTTCGGACGAGACGTTGACCAGCCGGCCGTGGCCGGAGGCGCCGAGCAGCGGCGCGAAGGCGGCAGCGACACGCCAGGCGCCGAAGACGTTGGTCTCGAAAGCCTCGCGAATCACGCTCCAGTCGGGTTTCAACGCCCGCGCGGACGGGTCGTAGTGGATGGCGGCGTTGTTGACCAGAACGTCGAGCCGGCCGAAGCGGCGCTCGACTTCGGCCACGGCACGGGCGGCGGCGTCGGGCGCCGCGACATCCAGCGCGATCGCCTCGACCTTGCCGCCGAGCTTGCTTGCCGCCGCCTCGCCCTTGGCGAGGTCGCGCACGCCGATGAGCACGTTGAAGCCGAGCCCGGCGAGCTGGCGGGCCGTCTCCAACCCGATGCCGCGATTGCCGCCGGTAACGAGCGCCACCTTGCCGGAATGATTTTTGGTGTTGGTCATCCGCGCTGCTCCTTGTGTCGACTGCAAGATGGCATCGATCGCGCCCACCGATTAGAGCGCAGAATTGGCAGTCATTGCGCGATGCGGCTCATGAATGGAATGGTTAAAATCTGACGCTTGGAACCGAGTCATAATTCCGAACGGGTTGGAAGACTTCTACTGGTCAGTCCGACAGCAGAGCGGGGACGATCCGGCGGTCCGTTCAATCGAGACCGACCCAGATGTAGCCGTCCTCCTCGCGGCACGGAATGAGACGCAACGGAGCCCGGTTCTTCGAAATATCGCCGAGGATCTCCATGCCGGCCGAAGTTCCGTCCTCATTGAGCGCCTCGCACCACTTCACGATTTCGCCTGTATCCAGATCGAATCCGCTGTGATGCCAGCGACACACCAGCGTGCCGTCCTCGTCCAAAGTGCTCGCCCGTCCTGCATGGCCGTTGGCTCGCGAGGTGCTTTCGAAGAACGGCAACTTCAAATGCGGGCAGGCATTGTTAAAGGCATGGACGCGCCCGCCTCTGCGCAAAATCACGACATAAAGCGCCTGGAACTCGATGACTTTGTGGTCGCCCTCCTTCAGTTCGCTCGTTGAGACCGTCCGGTGCCACGTCTTGCCGCCCAGCTGCATGGTCTCGCGCGCGCCTCTTTCGTTCAGCCGGCGCTCGGCTTCAACTTTCAGCTTCTTTATCTCGTACAGCGAAATTCGGTCGGAGGTGCCGCGCAGACGCACCCGAATGAAATCAGATATTTCAACCTCATCCTTGACCCGTTCATAGAGCGTCTCGGAAATCAGCAGGCGGGTTCCGGCCTCCTTGTTGGCTGTTTCGACGCGGCTTGCCACATTGACCGCATCGCCTATAGCCGTCAGGCGCTCGTTGCCGGGTGATCCGACCGAGCCGATCACGGCTTCACCCAGATGCAACCCGATGCGAATATCGAAGTCGATGCCGTACATAGAGGCAAAGAAGGGCTTCAGCCGATCGACCGTGGCAAGTGTCTGCAGGGCCGCATTGACGGCGCGCACCGGCGCATCGTCTTGGCCTTCCACGCCAAATATCGCCATGAGCCCGTCGCCGACGAACTTGTCGATGTAGCCATCGTTCAGCTCGATCACTTCGGCGACCTGAGTGAAATAGCGATTGAGCAGATACATGACGTCGTAAGGCGTCAACGTTTCGGAGAAGTGGGTGAACCCGGCTACGTCGCTGAAGAAGATGACGACCGACTTCAGCTCGCCCGCACTGGTGGACCGGTGCGGCAGCAACTGACTGGTCATTCGCAGGTCGGTCTCGTCGAGGACGAGCCTGCGGAAGGTGATGTCGGAGGCAGGTCGGAGCTGGCATGCCAGCCGTACGTTGTCGCTCAGCCCCAATCGCTCCACCAGCGCGCGCTCCAGCGCGGTGCGCTCCGGGCAGCCGTCCGCACCGTCGAGAATCCAGATCCGGCAGGTAGAGCACTTGGCCTTGCCGCCGCAAGCGCAGGCGATCGGCACATTAGCCCGGCGAGCGGCTTCGAGGACAGATTCTCCACTCGCCGATTTGATCAATATGTCGTCAGGCAGCGATAGCAACGTAGGCATCGGAACCGATCTTCCAGTGCGAGCGGCGCCGGATGCCGGTAGCTGACAACAGGTCTATCAGCCGGACGCCGTTTTAGCCTCGTTCGGACGACATTAGCCCAGCAATGGCCTGGATGCCATGGTCGAGTCCGATAGTCCCGTCCGGGGTCGGCCGAAAGCCGCACTCCACTCGCTTCCCGCAAAAACGCCGTCCCGTTCGGGCGGCGTTTTTGCCTGGCATCATGAGCGCCTATTTCTTCGGCTCGCAAGCGCCCGCGCTCAAAAAGATGCCACAGCGCAGCCGCCCGCAGGCTCGACTCGCCGGCTTCGGGGTTCTGCTGGCGGGCGCAAGCCTGTAGCTCCGCCCTATTTCTTCTTCTGCGGGTGGATCGTCTCGCCCCGCATCAGCATGGCCACCAGGTCGGCGATCTTCTTCTTGCGCCCTGCTTCGGTCTTCATGTTGTGGGTGCGGAAGGCGAGCGCGAAGCGGTTCTGGGCGGAAAGCTTTGCCAGCATCGCCTTCGCCTCCGGCTCGGCATCGATCGCCGCCTGCAGGTCGGGCGGGATGGTCGTCTCTTTCGACCCGCCGTAGGCGCGGTCCCATCGCCCATCGGCCTTGGCCGCCTCGACCTGCTTGAGGCCATGCTTCGTCATGCGGCCCTCCTCGATCAGGCGGGCGACATTGTCGATGTTGATCCTGCTCCAGATGCTCTTCCTGCCGCGCGGCGTGTAGCGCTGCAGGAAGCTCTTCTCGTCGAGCGACTTGCGCACCGCGTCGATCCAGCCGAAGCAGAGCACGACGTCGATCGCCTCCTTCGGCGTGATCGAGGCAAGACCCGAACCCACCTTGTGAACCTTGATCCAGACCTCGCTTTCGCTGGCGTGATTGTCGGCCAGCCAGGCGTAGAAGCTCTCGGCATCAGGGAACTCGCGAACCTTGTCCGGATCGACTTTGATGGGTGCCATCAAAGAAGTCTCTTCGCCTTAGACATTGTTGGTTTCCGAATATATCTCTGCCTCTCGTCGAATTGCGTAAAAGTGGCTATATAGGGCGTATGGCAAAGACAAGCACAGCATCGACCGTGACGGTCCGCAACGCGAAGACGGGCAAGTTTGTGACCGTCCGCGGCGCTCAGTCCCTGAAGGGTAGCAAGTTCGCGATCAAGAAGAGCGTGGACTTGACGAAGCCTATCGCGGAGCAAGCCCTCAAAGGCAAGCCGCAGACACTGAAACACGCGGCCAAAGGCTGATAAGTGCCGGGCATCCTGCTCGACACTCACGTACTCTATTGGCTAGTGAGTGGTGTCGAGCCACTTTCCAACGACGCGCTGGTGATGATCGGCGAGAATCAAGACGCCGGCACGCTCTATGTGTCGCCGGTCACCGCCTGGGAATTGGCTATTGCTGCGCGGAAGCCTGCCCACAAAGCTCCGCCTGATCTCGGTGCCAATTCGCCCGCCCGTTGGTTCTCGGCCGCGATCGAGGCGACCGCTGCGAAAATCGTTCCGATCAAACAGCGTATCGCGATAGAGGCGGCCGCAGTAGTGACGGCAACAGGCCACAAAGACCCTGGTGACTGCTATCTAATCGCCACCGCCCGGGTGCGCAAAATTCCGATCATGACGCGGGATCATGTGATGCGCGGGTTCTCCGCACCGAACTACCTGCAGATCGCAGACTGCTGAATAAAGGACTCGATGGATGGCGGGCTGAACCGCAACACCATCGGACTTTCCGATGACACTATCGGTTTCTTCCGTTTCCGTTTCGCCCTCTCGCCTGCCACCTCAGCGTCCATGCAGAGGAAAGGCATGGACATGGACAATCGAAAAATCCTGATCGTCGGCGGCGGCTCGGGCATGGGGCTGGCGCTTGCCAGGCGCTTGATCGACGAAGGCGCCGCGGTCGTCATCGCCGGGCGCGGCGAAGCGAAGCTGAACGCCGCGCGGGACGAGCTCAACCGGCCGGCAAAGCTCGAAACGGCGGTTGCCGACATCAGCCGCAAAGCCGAGGTCGCGGCGCTGTTTGAGCGCATCGGGCGGCTCGACCATATCGTCAGCACCGCGGCCGACATCGAAGGCGCCTACCAGCTGCTGCCGGAGATCGAGCTGGAAGCGGCGCAGCGTGTGGTGGAGAGCAAGCTCTACGGGCCGCTGCTCCTGGCCAAGCACGGCGCGCCGTGGCTTTCGGCGACGGGTTCGCTCACCTTCGTCTCGGGCATTGCCGCCTACCGGCCGGCGGCGCGCGGCTCGGTGGTCGCCGCGGTCAACGCCGGGCTCGAAGGACTGGTGCGGGCTCTGGCCGTCGAGCTGGCGCCGATCCGCGTCAACGCCGTCTCGCCCGGCTGGGTCGACACGCCGATCTGGCAGTTCGTCGCCGGCGACGCGAAGGACGAAACCCTTGCCGCCATGGCCAAGCGGCTGCCGGCCGGCCGCGTCGGACGGCCGCAAGACATTGCCGATGCGCTTTGCTTCCTGATGGGCAACGGCTTCACGACGGGAACGACGCTGCATGTCGAGGGCGGGCACCGGCTGATCTGACCGGCTCGAAATTCTCTCCTATCGCTGCAAGCAGCGCCTTCAGCGCCGGCGGCTGCACGCGCCGGCGCCGCCAGATCATCACCAGCTCGGCGGAGCGGACAGGGCCTGGCCAGGCGAGCTCGGCGACCTCGCCGCGGTGGAGCGCCGCTACGACCGCCAGGCGCGGCACGACGCCGAGACCCGCGCCGGCCGCCACCAGGCCGGCAATGGCGTCGATGCTGCCGGCTTCCACAGCCAGTTTCGGCCCGCCGAGGCCCGCTTCGGCGAAAGCCCTGTCGACCATGACGCGGTAGACGCACCCGGTCTCGGTGGCGACGAAGCGTTTTTCGGCAAGCTCGGCCAGATCGACTTCCGTCCGGTTCTCGCCGGGCGGCGCGATCAGCACCAGCGGCTCGGCCGCGACGACGCGTCTGGCGAAGCGCGCGCCCGGCTCGCCGGCGCCTGGCCGGTCGAAGCAGAAGGCGACGTCGATCTCGCCGTCGCCGAGCCGGCGGAGCAATTCGCCGCTGCCGGCGATCTTCAGCTTGATGTCGATGCCCGGATGAACAGCCTGAAAGTCCGCGAGCCAGCCGGCAAGCCTTGCAGAAGCGATCGTCTCCAGCGCGCCGATAGACAGGCTGCCGGCCGTCTCGCTCCCGGTCGCGTCGAGGGCCGCCCGCGCCTCGTCGGCGAGCGCCAGCAATTCCTCGGCGTAGGGTTTCAGCGCCTCGCCGGCCGGCGTCAGACCAAGCCCTTGCCGCGAGCGCGTAAACAGGCTCGCGCCAAGCTCGGTCTCCAGCGCCTGGATCTGGTCGCTGACGCTCGACTGCGCGAGGTTGACCTCGGCGGCAGCGCGCGTGACGTTGCGGGTGCGCGCGACCGCGAGAAAGGTCTTCAGCAGCCTCGGGTGCATGCGGCGTTACTGCAGCTGCGGCTTCTTGAGGAAGGAGTTGCGGTCGGCGGATTTCACCCTGA
This sequence comes from Mesorhizobium sp. WSM4884, assembly GCF_029625675.1. NCBI lineage: Bacteria > Pseudomonadati > Pseudomonadota > Alphaproteobacteria > Hyphomicrobiales > Phyllobacteriaceae > Mesorhizobium > Mesorhizobium sp. WSM4884. Next base: position 115,799 of record NZ_JARTVO010000009.1, on the reverse strand, counting down.
GCCAGGTCTCGCGGCCGTCGCGCACGACACGCAGCGGAATTTCCGCGCCGGCCGGGTTCTGCCAGAGCTTGCGGTAGAAGTCGGCGAGACCGTCGACCTCGCCGTCGCGCACATCGGAGATGATGTCGCCCTGGCGCAGGCCCGCTTGCTCGGCCGGGCCGCCCTCGGCGACGCTCATCACAACCACCATGCCGTTCGACTCGGCCGAGAAAGCGCCGAGCCACGGGCGCGCGGGCTTCGCCACCTGGCCGCGCTTCACAAGATCGTCGAGGATCGGCGTCAGCAGGTCGATCGGCACGATCATGTTGATGTCGGCGACCTCGCCGGCGCGGCTCATCTGCAGGCGCAGCGAGCCGACGCCGAGCAGCTTGCCGTCGCGGTCGAACAGCCCGGCACCACCCCACGACGGATGCGCCGGCGCGGTGAAGATCGCCTCGTCGATCAGATATTCCCAGTAGCCGGCGAATTCCTGCTTGGTCACGATATGGGCGTCGACCTGCTGGCCGATGCCGTCGGCAAGCGTCACGGCGTCGCCGATATTGGCCTTCCTGGCGTTGCCGAACTTCACCGCCGGCAGGCCGAGCGGCGACAGCGCCTGCACCAGGCCGAAGCCCGTCTCCTGATCATAGGCCAGCGCATGCGCGGCGACCACGCGGCCATCCTGGTCGGTCAGCCAGACCTCCTCGGCTTCGGTGATCAGATAACCGATGGTGAGCACCAGCCCGTTGTCACGGATCACCACGCCGCTGCCCTCGCGGCGGGTACCCAGCGCATTGGCGGTGAAGGCGTCGTCCGGAACCGTGGCGCGCACGGCCACGACGGAGCGCGAGACTTTTTCGATGGTCATCGGTCGATCCTGCATTGCGGGTCTTTTTCTATAGGTATGGCCAAAGGGGCGATGTGCAAGGGTATCTTCCCTTCTCCCCTTGCGAGCCCACAAGGGAGCGAGCCCACAAGGGAGAAGGGAAGAGGCTGGCCCAGTCGTTAGTTCAACGAAAATTGAACTTTTTTCTTTGACGCGCGCGCAGCCGCACCTAAATCTTGCGCCAACGAACCCGCATCCACCCCCGCAGAACAGGGCCTCCGAGATGAACCAGTACACTCCGCCGAAAGTCTGGACCTGGAACAAGCCGAATGGCGGCGCCTTCGCCTCGATCAACCGGCCGGTGGCCGGGCCGACACATGAGAAGGAACTGCCGGTCGGCAAGCATCCGCTACAGCTCTATTCGCTGGCCACGCCCAACGGCCAGAAGGTCACGATCATGCTGGAGGAGCTTCTGGCGTGCGGCCACAAGGGCGCCGAATACGACGCCTGGCTGATCCGCATCAATGACGGCGACCAGTTCGGCTCAGGCTTCGTCGAGGTCAATCCGAACTCGAAGATCCCGGCGCTGATGGACCGCAGCGAGCCGAAGCCGGTGCGCGTATTCGAATCCGGTTCGATCCTCACCTATCTCGCCGAAAAATTCGGCGAGTTCCTGCCGACGGAGCGTGCCGCCCGCGCGGAAACCTTCTCGTGGCTATTCTGGCAGATGGGCTCGGCACCCTATCTCGGCGGCGGCTTTGGCCATTTCTACGCCTATGCGCCGGAAAAGATCGAATATGCCATCGACCGTTTCGCCATGGAGACCAAGCGGCAGATGGACGTGCTCGACCGGCGGCTGGCCGAGAGCGAATACCTTGCCGGCCCCGACTACACCATCGCCGACATGGCGGTCTGGCCCTGGTATGGCGGGCTGGCCAAGGGCCGCAACTACAACGACGCCGCGCAGTTCCTCTCCGTGCATGAGTACAAGCACGTGCAGCGCTGGGCCGACGCGATCGACGCCAGGCCGGCGGTAAAGCGCGGCCGCATGGTCAACCGCATCTCCGGCGACCCGGCCTACCAGCTGCACGAGCGCCACGACGCCAGCGACTTCGAGACGAAGACGCAGGACAAGCTGCAAGCGGCGGAGTGAGGCGTTGAAGCTGCTGATCTCCCCCCCTTGCGGGGGAGATGGCCGGCAGGCCAGAGGGGGGTGCTGCCCCGCCAGCCTATCATCCAGTCCCTGCATCGCTTCGATAGGCTAGAGTCGTCAGGTCCGCTACGTCGCGTTCCTTCACACCCCCTCTGCCCTGCCGGGCATCTCCCCCACTTGGGCCCGCAAGGGGGAGATTAGCTGTCGCCAGCGCCTCGCTATCTCCCATAGGTATACGTCACGCTCGCCTCGCCCAGCGCCTGGCTTTTCGCCGCGACCGATACCATCTCCGGCGACGGATTTGCCGGCGTGCGCAGCTTGGCTTCGCCCAGCGCGTAGAGCGTGAACACATAGTGGTGCGCGCCGCTGCCGGGCGGCGGGCATGGGCCGAAATAGCCGGCGCGGCCGACACCGCTTTCGCCAGACACCGTGCCCTTGGGCAAGCGCTTGCCGCCCTTCGAGCCGACGCCTTCGGCCAGGCCCTTGGCGCTCGCCGGGATGTCCCAGGCGAGCCAATGCCAGAACCCCTTGCCGCCGTTGGCATCGGGATCGAACATGGTGAGCGCGTAGCTCTTGGTGCCGGCCGGCGGATCCTTCCAGGCAAGCGCGATCGAGACGCTCTTGCCGCCGCATCCAGCCTTGTCGCCGAGATATTTGGCGTCCCATTTGCCGTTGGAGACCGACGGGCTGGAGATCTCGAAGGCCGATGCCTGGGTGGCGAGGGCAGCGAAGGCAAGCACGGTAAAGCCAAGGCGCAAGATCATGGCACTTCTCCCTAGCTGAAATGACGGAGTCTAGCCGAAAGACCGCGCTAAACCGAGCAACTTTGCGTGACGGCTGGCGGGGGCGCAGGAGCTGCCAATCTTCACAGGGGTCACCACCAAACTCCCCCTACTCCGCCGCGTTGCATTCCTCCAGCGGCGGTGCCACCAGTTCCGCGACGGCCGCCAGCCACAAACGGTCGATGCGGGCGAGCTTGGCGCCGTCGATCTCGTCGAGGTGGTTCCAGTACATCCCGTCCTCGTAGAAATAGTCGAACTCGCGCTCCATCGCCTCGGCCGCATCCACCGTCTCGGTATCGATGCAGGCGCGCAACTCGGCCCGCATGGCGGCAAGGCGCGATGGCGTGAGCGCCCGAACCTCCTCGAAGGAGAGCTTCGGGAATATCAGCCGGCTGCGCGGCAGGTCCGACAGGTTGACGCAGAGCGTGCCGCGCCGCAGCGCGTGGATCAGCAGGCGCGCGGACTTTGCCTCGAGGCTCTGCAGCGTGATGTCGCCGCGCAGCGGGTCGGCGCGGCCGGTGCCGTAGAAATGCGTGTCGCCGGCATGATCGTAGATCATGTCGCAGCCGAGGAAGGCGAGCACGTCCGGTCTCTGGCTGTGGACGGTCCAGTAGGCCGCCGTCATCGACATGGTGCCGCCGGCATAGGCGAAGCCGCCGAAGCTGTTCTGAGCCGGCACATAGTCGGCGGCGCTGAAAATCCGCCGCTCCGGATCGGGCCGCGGCATGCGATCGGCCGGGAAATCGCCGGCATGGACAAGGATGTCCCAGTCGGAGCGCACACGCCAAGCATTGTTGATGGCGACGATGTCGGCGAAGGCCCGCTTCGGCCATGAAGCGCAGCGCATGACATCGGGCGCGCTGCCGAGCAACAGTGTCACGCGGAGCGATGCATCCATGCCATCCTCTCTCACCGGCCGGGGCGACACATTTGACCTTATCGGCCCTCTCCTGCAAGGGCCGACCGTCGCGCGATCTATCCGCCAAGCCCCTCGAAAAGGCCGGCGATGCGGCCTTCACGAATTCTTTCAGCCGGAACATCCCCTGGAATGCTCCGTTGGAAATTCAATCAACGATGCAAACCGATGGAGATTTCCTCATGATGAAGAAAATCCTCGCAGCTTGCGTGCTCACCCTTGCGCTCGCGACCTCGGCCGCGGTGGCGCAATCGACCGGCACGAGCGCCGGTACGAATGCGTCGGGCAGCGCGTCGGGCGGCGTGAACGGCGGCGGAACGGTGACTGGCACAACTCCGACCCAGACGGATACGACCACGACCGGTTCCACGAACAAGTCGAACGGCATGGAGGACCGCTGCAAGGACAGCGGCGGCTACGATACCGACAACAACACTCCTAGCGGCGCCATGACTTCCGACATGCAGAACTGCAACAAGTAGCATCGCTTGGCCCTGTCGCGCTCTCTGCGTCGGCTCCCCGATGCGGGCCTATAAAAAAGCCCCGCCGGTGGAGGCCGTCGGGGCTGTTTCGTTCGGGCCGTGAAGGTGGGACTTCGCGGCCTGTCGATCCAGGGGGTGTTGGATCGGCCGCGACCCTAGCTGAAGAATCGGCCGCCCCGACAATCACGCCTACGCACCAGCAATCACGCCTGCGCGAGGCAGAGGTGATAGCCGGCCGTTGATCTTCCCCTCGAGGGGGGACTATCCCCTTAGCAACCTCGCCAACCTTGGCACACCCTCGCCCACCGCGCGGTCATCCGCGAGCGTGAACGACATACGCAGCGTGTTGCGGCCAGTGCCGTCGGCGTAGAAGGCCTTGCCGGGAACGAAGGCGACGCGCGCCTCCTTCACCGAACGCGCCAGGAGGTCGGTTGCGTCCGAGCCTTCGGGCAGCGTCAGCCAGACGAACATGCCGCCGTCCGGCCGGCTCCAGGAAATGCCGTCCGGCATGTTTTCCTCGAGCGCGCCGAGCAGCGCGTCGCGACGCCGGCGATAGGCGCCGATCAGCCTCTCCACCTGGCCATCGAAGATGGTTTCGGCGACCCGGTGCATGACCATCTGGTTGATCGAGGGGCTGTGCAGGTCGGAGGCCTGCTTCATCAGCACCAGCTTTTCCACGACGTGGCGCGGCGCGCAGACCCAGCCGACGCGCATGCCGGGCGACAGGATCTTGGAAAACGAGCCGCAATAGAGCGTGCGGGCCTTGTCGATGCCGCCGGAACGCGCGCAGTCGAGCGCCAGGATCGGCGGCACGGCCTCGCCGTCATAGCGCAGCGCCCGATAGGCGGCGTCCTCGATGACGGCTATGTCGAGCTCGCCGGCAAGATCGAGCACCGCCTCGCGCTGCCCGGCATCGAGCGTATTGCCGGTCGGGTTGGCGAAATCCGGCACCAGATAGGCGAACTTCACCTTGCCGCCATTGGCCGCGGCGGCCGCGCGATAGGCTTCCGGTGTCATGTTGCCGCCGGCTACGTTCAGCCGGTCGTAGCGCGGCTCATAGGCGTTGAAGGCCTGCAGCGCGCCGAGATAGGTCGGCCAGGTCACCAGCGCGGTGTCGCCGGGCGACAAAAACAGCTTGCCGAGATAGTCGAGCGCCTGCTGCGAGCCGGAGGTGATGAAGATATTGCCCTCGTCGCACCGGACGCCGAGCTTGCCCATGTAGTCGGCCAACCATTTGCGCAGCGGCAGAAAGCCTTCGCTGACCTGATATTGCAAGGCGGCGCCCGCCTCCGCGCCGCCGAGCACCGCCTGGTAGGCGTCGCCGATGGCCTCGGCTGGAAACAGCGTCGGATCCGGAATGCCGCCGGCGAAGGAAATGATGTCGGGCTGGTCGAGCAGCTTGAGCAGCTCGCGGATTTCCGAGGCCTTCATGCGCGAGGAGCGCGAGGCCAGAAGGTTCAACAGGGTCAAGGCGCACCTCCCGCAGGGCGAGTTCTTATTTAGGTCAATGTAGCTGACCTATTATCAGGCTTTTTAGCCGAATTGAATAGCCCAGCCGCGAAGCGCGCACAGGCCAATCGCCCGGCCGTGCAGGTCGGGATTGTCGTCATATTAGAATGGGCGCATATTGAGTCGATCCGAAGCCGTTTGCTCCGGTTGAACCGCCGTTGGCTGTGCTTGTCCAGGCGGTCCGCAGACCATGTCAAATGCCAGCGAAAGACACTGCTGTGTGCTGCCCGACAATCGAGCAGCCGAGACAGGATATTGGGAGGAGATTAGCCATGAAGGTTACCATATTGGCGAATTACGAACCCCATGCCGCCAAGGGGCTGATGCAGGGATCGAACCGCGAAGTTGCAATCCAGGCGCTTTTTGAAAGCGTCGGCGGCAGGATGAGCAACCTGACGTTCACGCGCGGCATGTACGACGTCGTCGTCAATGGCGAGGTGCCGGATCAGGTTGCCGGGATGGGCATGGCCCTTGCCGTGCGGGCCAGTGGCTCGGTGAGCGACCTCGTCGTGCTCGAAGAGCTCGACATGAAAGCCGTGATTGCAGCCGCCAACAAGGCCGCCGGCGCCTACAAGCCCGCCGGCTGAGCGTCGGACCCAGCGGCACGGACACAAACGCGCCCGTGCCGCCGGCGTCGCATCGCCAAAGCGGCCTTTGTTTTGACGCATGTCGTTGTCCCAAAACCGCCGCACACTTTCGGGCGACATGCGGTTAGAAGGGCAACCGAATCTCTATGTCCTGGACGGGATCGGGCAAGCCGATATCCCTGCGGATCTCCGGCGGCAGTTCATTCAGCTCGCGCACCGTCCTGCGGCGCTGGCTCGCCCGCGCAAAGGCGGCCCGGATTCGGCTAAGGCTCTTAAACATCGCGACCTCCACTTCAGCAGCGGCAAAATAGTGCCGGGCGCGCCGCTTTTGCGGTGCGTCTGTAACCAGCCGATTGCGCGGAAACGGTGAAATGCTTCACGAAGCCGAAGCGGCCTGAAACATATGCATGCAAACTAATTGCGGGTGGAGGCGCATGTCGATCCGCGGCGCCCGCTATGTCAGGCGATCAAGCGAAGGCGGCGGCAGGCGCCCGCATAATCCGGCGCCTGCCGTCCGGCCCCTCGCCATTCGGCTTTCAGAACTTCATGGTGCTCGGCGTCTATGCGCCGGCCCGGCGGGCGCGTTTGCCCGACGTATCCTGCCTTTGATCCTCTTCGTCGATCTCGCTCATCGCCTGTTCCCAAAAGCGCAAGTCGGCGCCCTCGGGCTTTCCTTCCTTTTCCCAAAGTTCATAAGCGCGCATGCGGATGCGCTCTTCCCTGCTCTGATCAGCCATCGGTTCCTCCGGATCTCGATTTCACCAGAAGGAACGTTGGTAGCGGCGAAACGATCCGTGACTGAGTGGGCCGCAGCCGATTTTCCGCGCCGCTCAGCCGATCATTGCGCCGCCGCTGGCGACCGCCCTGCCCGCCCGGTACACCGTGCGCTCCTTCGGCACCGCCACCACCGCCTCCGGCACATGCCCGGCCCTGAGCGCGACGAAATCGGCCTTGGCGCCGACGGCGATGCCGTAGCCCTCAAGGCCGAGCGCCCTGGCGCCTGCATGGCTCACCACGTCGAAGGCCGCTTCCAGTTCCCGGTCCTCGTAAAAGCCGGAGCGGTAGCCGATCATGTTGGCACGGTTGAGCATGTCGCCATCGCCATAGGGCCACCAGGAATCGCGGATGTTGTCGGAGCCGCCGAAGACGGTCACACCAGCCTTGCGCAGCGCGGCCACCGGCGGAAAGGGATGATTGCCCGGCGCGTTGGTCATCACGGCGACGCCGGAAGCGGCGAGCATGTCGCCCGCTTTGGCCAACGCGTCGGCGGAAATGTCGCCCAGCGCATAGGCGTGGCTGATGGCGACTTTCCCTTGCATGCCCAGCGCCGTTGTCCGCGCGGCGATCTCCTCGATCTCGAACAGGCCGAGCGCGCCGCCGTCATGCAGATGGATGTCGACGCCGGCGCCGCGCCTCTCGGCGAGGCCGAAGACGACATCGAGATGGCCCTTCACGTCGCGGTCGAAGCTCGCCGGGTCGAGCCCGCCGACAAGCTCGCAGCCGAGTTTCAGCGCCTTGTCCAGAAGCTCGGCCGTGCCGGGCGACGACTGGATGCCGCTCTGCGGGAAGGCGACGAGCTGGATGTCGATCACGTCGCGATATTTTTCGCGCACGGCAAGGATCGTCTCGACATGCTTCAGCCCGACCGCTGCGTCAACCATGACGTGGCTGCGCATCGCAAGGCTGCCATTGCCGACGCAGAGCTCGAGCTGGTTTTTCGCGCGCTCTTCCATCGGCGCGGCCCACTCGAGGTTCCGCATCTGGAAGGCGACGCGCTCGCGCACGTCGAAGCCGTTGGTGCAGGGAATGTGCGGGCGCCAGGCATCGCCATAGAAGGAGGTGTCGAGATGGATATGGCCCTCTACGAAGGCCGGCAGGACGAGTTGGCCGGCGAGATCGATGGCGCCCGGCGCCGGACTGGCTGGCTTGGCTGCGGGCGTGATGGCGCTGAAGCGGCCGTCGGTGACGGTCAGGTTGGCCAGCGAGCCGTCGGCGAGCTTGGCGTTGAGGAAATGGGTCTGGCGCAAGATGCAAATCCGTTGGAAGCGAAAGCGCCAGTCGTCGCCGCCCGGTGGGCCGAGGTCAATGCAGCGGAAGATAGAAAGTCTTTCGCCCTTTCCCTTCTCCCCTTGCGGGAGAAAGTGGATCGGCGCGCAGGGCCGAGACGGATGAGGGATGTTGGAAGGAACGAGGCGTGGATGATTTTGAGCACCTGACCTCCAACGTCTCGCTCCGCCCAGCACGCGTCATCCGTCGCCTTCGGCGGCACCTTCTCCCGCAACAAGGGGAGAAGGTGCCACTGCCTATTCCGCTTTCGCGGAAGTTTCCGCGCGCAAAAAATATGCGATGGTGCGGTCTGCGGTACGAGGCCGCCGTGGTCGACGCGGACGCCCAAGCACATCCCCAACAATGTCGCCCCCAACGGCCGCGTCGACCATGAACCAAGGCGACCCCGCGGTCGCCGCTTCTTTTGGGCAATCAGGCTTGGGCGTATTCGGCGACCAGCCCCTCATACTCCTCGAAGGCCGGCAGGGCCGCGTAGCTGTGCACGGCGGGTGTCGTCGCCCAGGATAATTTCTCGCTGGTCCAGGTCTCGATGAAGGGCGTGAACCAGGCATGGTCGTCGAGCATGGTCGGGCGCAGGTTGACGAACCAGTCGAGCCCCTCCGGCCGGGTGAACATCCAGGTCATGCAGTAGCCGCAGAAATAGTGTCTCGAGGCGCCATGCAGGCCGCCGATCACCGGCTCCCCCTTGGTGATCTCGAAACCTTCCGCGGGAATGGCGGCGCTCAGCGAATAGGCGCTGGAGGACATGAGCTGACAGCCGGTGCAGTGGCAGGCCATGGTGAGCAGCGGCTTTGCCGAGATTTTCAGGCGCACGCGGCCGCAGCGGCAGCCTCCTTCGGCGGGCAGGGAAAGCGTTGGCACGGTAGGGCTCCTTTGGGGTCTTCCCCTTCTCCCCTTGTGGGAGAAGGTGTCGCCGAAGGCGACGGATGAGGGGTGCTGGACGAAGCGAGGCGATGGAGTCCTGGCGCTTCAACCAGCAGACCCCGAGTTTCTTCCAACACCCCTCATCCGTCTCGGCGCTGCGCGCCGATCCACCTTCTCCCACAAGGGGAGAAGGGAACTGGCGCTCAGCTGCCAACCAACACCGCCGTCGTCGTCAGCCGCGCGCCCTGCTCGGCAAAGGCCGCATTGTGCCGCGCGATGATCTCCGGCGCCTTCTCCTCCTGAGAATCCAGTGTCGAATGCGCATCCGAAACCACGGTGACGCCAAGCCCTTCGGCAAAGGCGCCTTTCACTGTTGCGGCAACGCAGAAATCGGTCTGGGCGCCGATGAGCACGACGTCGCGCGCGCCCTGCCCCGCGACCCACTGACCGAGCTCGGCATTGGAAAAGGCATTGCCGACCGTCTTGCCGAAGGTCGGCTCGCCGGCGGCCTGGCCGAGCTGCGGCCAGACCGGCCAGCCGGAAGCGCCCGGCGCCAGCGGATCGCCCGCCGGTCCGTCATGGCGGATGAAGGCCACCTTGCGGCCGGAACGGCGCGCCCAGTCGATCAGTCTTCGGGCGCGTTCGGCGATCGTGTCCGCGTCGTGGATCGGAGGATCGAAACGGCCGTCGAACATGCCGGTCTGCAGGTCGATGACGATAAGCGGAGCGGCGGCGGAGGGGGCGGTGTCTGGCATGGCGGTGAGGATAGCGTGGTCGGGGGGTGGGTCAAGGCGGCAGCCTTCTCCTTCTCCCCTTGTGGGAGAAGGTGGATCGGCGCGCAGCGCCGAGACGGTTGAGGGGTGCTGGAAGGAATGAGGCGCAAAAAATATTTTGCATTTTCAATCGCTTACCTCTTCAACGCCGCGATCCGTCCAACACCCCTCATCCGTCCGAGCTTCGCTCGGCCACCTTCTCCCACAAGGGGAGAAGGTGGGCGCTACGACATCAGCGGCATGGGTCCCTTCAGCGCTTCTGCCAGCGCCTCGCGGAACACCGCGATCGGCCGCGCGAGTCTTCCCGCCGGCGGGCGGTGGAGGAGCCAGCAGCGCACCTGCGGCTTGAAGCCGGGGCAGTCGACCACCTCGACCGCGTCGCGCCACGGACTGCCAGACAGGGCGCCGGGGGTGACGACGCCGATGCCGTGGCCGCGCGCCACCAGCGACATCCTGAGATCGGCCCCTTGCGCCTCGACGCCGACGTGGAAAGGCAGCCGCGCCACTTCGAAGCGGTGGCGGATGAAGGCGCGGAAGCCGCAGCCGGTCTCGTTGAGCACCCAAGGGTAGCGCGCAAGGTCGGTGAGCTCGGCCGGTTTCGGCACGCCGAGGCCTCGCGAGGCAACCAGCAGCACCGCCTGCACGCCGAGATCGTCGCCGACGAGTTCCGCCGGCGGCGCGACACCTTCGGCGAGGCAGACGGCGACGGCGTCGATTTCGCTGTGCAGCACCTGCTCCACCAGGCGCGGCGACAGGCTGGAGGTGATTTTCAGCGTCAGCTGCGGAAAGGCCGCGCGAAGACTGTCGAGCGGCTCGGAGAGCGCGCTGGTCGAGAGATAGGGCATGATGCCCAGCCGGAACTCGCCCCTCACCTCGCCGGCCGGCGACACGCCCGCCTTCAGATCCTCCAGCGAGCGCAGCACGCGGCGGCCATGCTCATAGGCCTCGCGGCCCGAGGCGGTCGGCTTCAGCGGTTTCGACTGGCGGTCGAGCAAGGGGGTGGCCAGCCGCTCCTCGAGATTCTGGATGCGGCGCGTGACGCCTGGCTGGGTGAGGTTGAGCCTGGCCGAGGCGCCGACGATGGAACCGGTTTCGACGACGGCGACAAAGGCTTCGAGGTCGTGGATATTCATGCGTATCTCGCATAATCATTATCATATCAATTCAATTGTAGCATTATGCCTATTCCGAATAAAGTCCTCACTGGATATGCGAACAGCGAGGAGCCTCATGCACGGAACGCACAACGCGCAATTGGCCGAGCGGCCGGCCGAAACCATCACCCGATCGCAAACGCTGCTCTTTGCCGCCTCGGTCGGCATCATCGTCACCAACCTGTTCGCGCCGCAGACGTTGGTCGGGCTGATCGGCCCGTCGCTGGGCGCGGCGGCATCGGAGAGCGGCCTGGTCTCTATGGCGACCTTGCTCGGCTATGCCGCCGGGCTGTTCTTCCTGGTACCGCTCTCGGACCTTGTCGAGAACCGGGCGCTGGTGCTGCGCATGCTCGGCGCGGCGGCGATCGCGGCGGCGATCGCATCATTCGCGCCGTCAGCCACCTCACTGCTCGCCGTGCTGTTCGTGCTGGGCGCCGCCTGCTCCTGCATCCAGGTGCTGGTGCCGGTCGCCGCTTCGATGGCGCCGCCCGGACAGGACGGGCGCGTCATCGGCGACGTGATGAGCGGGCTGATGATCGGCATCCTGTTGTCGCGGCCGCTCGCCAGCCTGGCCGCCGACGTCTTCGGCTGGCGCGCCTTCTACGGCATCAGCGCCGCGGCGCTGGCGCTGCTCGCCATCCTGCTCGGCCTCGCCTTGCCGCGGCGGCGGCCGCTGGCGCACACGAGCTACGCGGCGTTGATCGCCTCGCTGCTGGAGCTTTTGCGCCAGGAACCGGTGCTGCGCCGCCGCGCGCTGACGGCGAGCCTGGCGATGGCTGCCTTCAGCGTGTTCTGGACGGCGGTGGCGCTGCGCCTTGCAGCAGCACCCTTCGATCTCGGCCAGCGCGGCATCGCGCTGTTCGCGCTGGCCGGCGCCGGCGGCGCGGTGGTGACGCCGCTCTTCGGCCGCGCCGGCGATCGCGGCTTCACGCGGCCGGCGACGGTTCTCTGCCATCTCGGCCTGATCGCCGCGCTCGGCCTCGCGGCGTGGGCGGGCGCAGCGCAGACCGGCGGTTCATGGTTGCCGCTGGTGCTGATGGGTATCAGCGCCGTGCTGCTCGACATCGGCGTCACCGGCGACCAGACCCTCGGCCGCCGCGCCGTCAACCTTTTGCAGCCGAAAGCGCGCGGGCGCCTCAACGGATTGTTCGTCGGGATCTTCTTCATCGGCGGCGCTGTCGGCTCTTTGCTGGCGGGGATGGCCTGGGCGTGGGGCGGATGGAATGCGGTCTGCGCGGCGGGCGCCGTATTCGGGGTGGCGGCGCTGGTGGTGGATTGGGTGAGGTAGCGGGGCGCCCTCCTTCTCCCCTTGCGGGAGAAGGTGGATCGGCGCGCAGCGCCGAGACGGATGAGGGGTGTTGGAAGAAATGAGGGGATGAAATATCGAGCGATTGTAAGTGCTTAGTTCCTCGAGGCAGCGATCCGTCCAACACCCCTCATCCGTCCGAGCTTCGCTCGGCCACCTTCTCCCACAAGGGGAGAAGGAGAGGCGCCTCACTCAATCCCGCCCGTCACAACATAGGCGCCCGCCGCACGCCCATCCGGCAATCGCGCAATGGCCGTCACGATCGAGCCGTAGGAACCGCGCCAGACGCTGTGGAAGCCCTGATGCGTCGAGGCCGGCACCTCGACCCGGCCGGTGTAGCGGTTACCTCCCGGCTGCATGATGACCGCCTCACCATTGACGTGGACTTTCACGACCGCATCCGGCTCCGCCTCGCCCGCCTCAATCTCCAGCTCGATGGCAATCTCGTCGGAATCGCCGGCGTGGGCCGTCTCGGCAGTCAGCGTCAGGGCAAACGGCGCGTCACCGGCACCGCTCGTCATACCGCCGCGCGCCACAAACACGTCGTCTGCCAGCGCCGGCGTGCGCGGCGGAACGGTGCGGCGCTGCGTGGAGCGCTCGTAGTCGCCGGCCATCGTCAGCAGCCCGACGTCGCCATAGGCCTTGCCGGCGAAGGTCAGACCCACCGGCATGCCGATGTCGGCCATGGTGCCCATCGGCACCGTCACCGTCGGGATGCCGAGATGGCGCCAGACCAGATTGCCGTTGGCGACCCAAGTGCCGTTGCGCCAGGCTAGATCGGCCGAGGCCTTGTTGACGTCGGCATCGGCCGGACCGACATCGGCGACAGCCGGCAGCACCACGGCGTCGAGCCGGTTGGCCCCGAGCCAATCCTCGAAATCGACGCGGCGCGTTGCCTCCAGGCCCTTCAGCCCTGCCTCGATCGTGGGAATGTCTTCGAGCGGCGAGACACCCTGCTTGGCCCACTCGACATACTCCGCCAGGTCGAAGCCGTCGTCGCCGTAGCGGTCGGGCAGTGCGCCCGGCGGCTGCGGGAAGATCTTCGGCCCGTCGACCGAGGCGAGATCGGGGAGCGCCGGATCGGCATTGGCGCGCAGGAAATCGTCCCACGACCAGATCGACAGGTCCCGGAGCTCGCGTTGGGCAAACTCCCGCGGCACCAGCCCGCGATCGACCATGGAGCACGCGCCCGGACGGTCGCGCTCGTAGTTCGAGACGACGGGGAAATCGACCTCGACCACCTCGGCGCCGAGCGCTTCCATGTCGCGCGCCGCCTGCCGCCAAAGATCGAGCACCGAGGCGCGCGTCTCGATCGGCCGCTCGGCGCCTTCATCCTTGCCGATATACATTCTGGGGACAGCGAGCCGCTTGCCCCTGAGCGCGCCTTGCAGCGAAAGCCCCGTATAGCTTGCCGGCCGAAGCGCCGAAGCCTTGGGGATCGGCACCCAGGACTGCACGCGCCAGAAATCGCCGCGCGTGACGTGATCGTCGGCGACGATCACGTCGAGCAGCTCCAGCAGGTCGGGAACCGAGCGCGTGTGCGGCACCACCACATCCATGGTCGGCACCAGCGGCCAGTTGCCGCGCACAGAGATCACGCCGCGCGAGGGCGTGTAGGCGATCAGCGCATTGTTGGAGGCCGGCGCGCGGCCGGACGACCAGGTCTCCTCGCCGAGCCCGAAGGCGGCGAAGCTCGCGGCGGTCGCCGTGCCCGAGCCGTTGGACGAGCCGGAGGCGAAGGCGGCGGTGAGGTAGTCGGCGTTGTAGGGGCTTTCGGCGCGGCCATAGACGCCGCGCTGCATGCCGCCATTGGCCATCGGCGGCATATTGGTGAGGCCGATCAGCACCGCGCCCGCCGCGCGCAGCCTGGCGATGGTGAAGGCGTCGCCGGTGGCGGCGAGATGCTCGAAGGCGGGTGAGCCTGCCGCGACCGTCAGGCCCTTCGCCTTGTAGCTGTCCTTGGCGGTGTAGGGGATGCCGTCGAGAGGCCCGAGCGTTTTGCCTTGGAGGCGACGGCGGTCGGAAGCCGCCGCCTCCTCGAACATCTTCGGATTGAGGATGGGCACGGCGTTCAGCGCGATGCCGTGCCGGTCGTAATGCGCGATGCGCCGCAGATACGCGCCGACAAGCTCGACGCTGGTGACGGCGCCTTCCTCCAGCGCGCGGCGCAGGTCGGCGATCGAGGCTTCGACGAGGTTGAGGGTGTTCATCTCATTCCCTGCTTGTGTGGCGGCCACAACGGCCAAAGGCCGCGTTCCGTCACACCCCCCTCTGCACTGCCGGGCATCTCCCCCGCAAGGGGGGAGATTGGATGTTGCCGTCGCTTCCGCCAATCAGCGACATTGCAGAGAGGGCGCCGCCGCCGGAACTGCCGATCTCCCCCCATGCGGGGGAGATGGCCGGCAGGCCAGCGGGGGGTGCGAAGGAACTCGGCCTCTGCGGAATTCGCCTCCAAGAAGATAGTGGCTCGACTGAAATGCTGGCGGGACAGCGCCCCCTCTGCCCTGCCGGGCATCTCCCCCACAAGGGGGGAGATTGGCTGCCGCGCAGGCTTTCGCCAGCCGGCACCGCCCCCCTAAACCCCCAGCACCGCCTTCACCCGCTCGCGCGTATAGGGCAGGTCGTAGATGCGCTTGCCCGTGGCAGAGCGAAACGCGTTGGCGATAGCGCCGGCGGTGGGGCCTTGGGCGGCTTCGGCGACGCCGAGATAGGGCGTGCCGGGATTGTCGACGACATGGACATCGATGCTGTCCGGCACGGCGCTGAAGCGCAGGATCGGATAGGCCGACCAGTCGGAACTCAGGATGCGCGTCCTGTCGAAATGGACGGCCTCGTAGAGCGTCCAGCTCAGGGACTGCAATATGCCGCCCTCGGTCTGGTTGACGATCGAATCCGGCGCCACCGCCTCGCCGCAGTCGACGGCGCAGACCACATGCGAGATGCGGACCGTGCCGCTGTCGCGATCGACATCCGCCTCCAGCGCCACGGCAAGCCAAGCGGCGTGGTTCTTGTATTTGGCGAAGGCGAAACCCCTACCCCGGCCTTGCGGCAAGGGATTCTTCGACCAGCCGAACTTTTCCGCCGCCACCTCGATCACCTTTCTGGCGCGCGGGTCCTTCAGGTGGCGCAGCCGGTATTCCACCGGATCGGCATTCGCCGCCAGCGCCAGCTCGTCCATGAAGCTTTCGATGGAAAAGACGTTGCAATAGGCGCCGAGCCCGCGCAGCGAGGAAACCCGCACCGGCATGTCGGCGATGAAGTGCCAGTTCACGCGCTGATTCGGCACGTCATAGAGCGGGATCGCGTTGCGGTCGCCATTGCCGAGCGGCGAAATCTGCAGCTTGGCGGGGTCGGGCGGGAAATGCCGCGCCATCAGCCGCCCGGCGATCAGCGATCCGGCGGAGCCCGGCCGCGTGCCGTGGCTGTTGCTCCACAGATCGTAATGCCAGTTCACGATGCCGCCGTTCTGGTCGAGCGTGGCGCTCGCCCTGGTGAGCATCGCCGGCCCGTAGGGCTCCCACAGATGCTCCTGGTCGCGCATCCATTGCACGCGCACCGGCTTGCCCGGCACTTTCTGGGCGATCAGCGCCGCATCGGCGGCGGCGTCGTCGGCGCCGTTATGGCCGTAGCAGCCGGAACCCTCGGTATGGATACAGCGCACTTTCTCGGGCGGCACGCCGAGCATCTCGGCGATTGCCTTGCGGTCGGGATAGACGCCCTGCGTGTGCGTCCACACCGTCGTCAGGCCGTTGTCCAGCATGGCCACCGCGCTCGACGGGCCGATCGAGCCGTGCATTTGGTAGGCGCGCGTGAACTGCGCCTGCAGCGTCTTGGCCCCCGGCGCGCTTTCGGCGCCGGCCGAGGTCACGGCGCCGACTTCCGAAACCGACTTCTCCAGGAAGGCCGGCATGTCGTTCTGGTCGGGGAGCGTCGGCTGCTCCTGCCACTTCGCGACGGCGGCCATGGCGCGCATGGTCTTCACCGCCTGGAACTCCTGCTCGGCGACGACGGCCAGAAAATCGCCGTCGCGCACGACAGCGATCACGCCCGGCATCGCCTTCACGGCGGCATCGGCGAAATCGGTCAGCTTCGCTCCATAGCTCGGCGGCCTGACCACGCGGGCATGCACCATGCCCGGCGGCCGCATGTCCTGCACGTAGGCCGCGCCGCCGGTGACCTTGGCCGGAATGTCCACCCGCGCGAAGGGCTTGCCGATCGCGCGATAGGTTCCGGGAGCTTTGAGCTTGGTGTCTGCGGCGGCGTCGACATGCAGAAAATCGGCCGAGACCAGCTCGCCATAGCCGGCCTTGGCGCCGTTCGGCCCGACGATCCTGCCGGCCTCGGCCTTGAGCGCATCGACCGGCGCGCCGAGCCTTTCGCTCGCCTTGGCGAGAAGGATCTGGCGCACTTGCGCCGCCGCGTAGCGGATCGCGGTGCCGCTGTTCTGGATCGTCTGGCTGCCGGCCGTATAGCCTTCGTTCGGCGTCAGCGCGGTGTCGGCAGTGATCAGCTTGATCGCCGCGGGCTCGACCTCCAGCTCCTCGGCCGCGATCTGGCGCAGCGATGTCTTGGTGCCCTGGCCAAGCTCGGCCTTACCGGTGAAGACGGTGATGGAGCCGTCCGAGTCAATGCGGATCCAGGCGTCGAGCGAGGGCGTGTCGGCGAGGCTGCCCGGCAGCTTCGGCTTGGCGGCTGGAGCGCCCGGCGGCGTCACGCCCTCCTGCGCTTCGGCGGGGATGGCGAAGGAAACGACCAGCGCGCCGGCTCCCGCCAGGAAGCCGCGCCGCGTCATATCCGGGAAATGCGGGCTCGGCGCGTTCATCATCCCCTCCCCGTGGCAGCGGTGGGCGCCAGGCCGGCCGACCTCGCCTTCATCAGGTCGCGCGCCCGGGCCACGGCGCGCAGGACGCGCATATGCGTGCCGCAGCGGCACAGGTTCGGCTCCAGCGCCTGCCTGATGTCGGCATCGGCGGCATCGGGCTTCGCCTCGAGCAGCGCCTGCGCCCGCATCATCATGCCGGCGATGCAATAACCGCATTGCGCCGCCTGCTCCTCGATGAAGGCTTTCTGCATCGGGCCCGGATTGTCGATCGTGCCGAGGCCCTCGACCGTCCTTATCGCGCGCCCCTCGACGAGCATGGCCGGCGTCAGGCAGGAGAAGACGGCCTCGCCGTCGACCATCACCGTGCAGGCGCCGCACTGGCCGAGGCCGCAGCCGAACTTGGCGCCGTTGAGCTTCAAATCGTTGCGCAGCACATAGAGCAGCGGCGTCGCCGGATCGACGTCGACGTCGTGCGCGGCGCCATTGACGTTGAGCTTAACCATCAGTCCTTAGCTCCTATGTTTTCGGGGGCGCGCTCGATGCCGTCGGAGGGCCGAACGCTGACCTGATATTTCCCGCTCCTGGTATCGGCGAGCTTCGCTTTCGCGTCCGCCCAGGCCGGCTTGGCCGCATAGGCCTCGCGCAGATAGGCGAGCAGGTCGACCACCTGATCGTCCTTCAGCATCGCGGCGAAGCCCGGCATGATCGGGCTCTGGCGGCCGCTTGCCGCCGGCAGGCCGAACAGGACGACGTTGATCGCATTCTGCGGATCGGGCGCGGCGATCGTGCTGGAGAGATGGAAATCGATGCCGCCGAAGGGCTGCGGGCGGCTGCCGTCGTGGCATGTCGCGCAGGCCGCCTGGTAGATCGCGCCGCCGCGGCTCACCGCGCTGCCGGTCGTGGCGCTCGCCGGTATCGGCATGCCGCCCTGGTCGGTCGAGAGCTTCTTGCGGATTTCCTCGCTTCTCGCCACGCGCTCGGGCGTCGGCGCGCCCATGCGGGACGTCAGGTAAGTGGCGATGGCGCCGATGTCGGAATCGGGCAGCCGGCCGAGATTGCCGGTGACTTCGGCCATCGGTCCTTTGGCCACGCCATGATCGGCCTGCCAGCCCTGCCTCAGATAGGCAGAGAGGCTGTCACGCGTCCATGGGATCGGAGCGGAGGACGAGGCGTCTAGCGCGAAGGCTGTCCAGCCCTCGGCCTCGCCGCCGGCCATATGCGATCCCTTCTTTTCGGCGCCGAGTGTGTTGCGCGGCGTGTGGCAGGCGCCGCAATGGCCGAGGCCCTCGACCAGATAGGCGCCGCGGTTCCACTCCGCGCTCTGGGACGCGTCCTCGCGATAAGCACCCTTGTCGAAGAAGAGCAGCTTCCAGCCGGCCAGAACAAACCGCACGTTCAGCGGGAACGGCAGCTCATTGGCGGGAGGCTGGTTCTCCACCGGCCGGCGCGTCATCAGATAGGCATAGAGCGCCTTGTTGTCCTGGTCGGACACAAGCGTGAAATGGTCGAACGGAAAGGCCGGGTAGAGATGATCGCCGTCGCGCTCGACGCCCTCGCGCATGGCCCGGCTGAAGGCGGCCTCCGACCAGCGTCCGATGCCGGTCTTGGGGTCCGGCGTGATGTTGGTGGAATAGATCGTGCCGAAGGGCGTCGGCACCGCCAGCCCGCCGGCGAAGGATTTTTCGCCTGGCTTGGTGTGGCATGCGGTGCAGTTGCCGACCGAGGCGAGCACGGCTCCCTTTTCGATCAGCGCCTGGTCGAAAGAGGCGCGCTGCGGCGGTTCGACCGGATCGATCTCGGGCTTCCAGGCATAGGCGCCGAAGCCGGCCGCGCAAACGACAACGAGGATGAGAACGCCGATCCAGAAGCGTTTCAAGGAGTGACTCCCTTGCGCGAGGTGTGGCGGGCAGTCGGGAAGGTCAGCGCCGTCATCGGGGATGAACTAGGCAGGAGCCGCGCGCCGTCAATTGGCGAAGACGCCGAAGCTGCTGATCTCCCCGCAAGGGAGGAGATCGGCCGTCTCGCAGGTTTTCGCCAATCTCCTGCGTTACTCCGGCGCGCCGGCGAACAGCACCGTCCCATTCCCGCCGGCCGCCGGCCAGCCGCGGATGGTGCGGTCGATGCCGCCGGTGAGAAGTGTGCCGTCGGCGGCGAACGCCACCGAGTACATCGGCCCGGTGCCGGGGTCGAATTCGGTGATCTCGGCGCCTGTGTCCATGTTCCAGACGCGCGCGGTGCCGTCGAGCGAGACCGAGCCCAGCCGCTTGCCGTCGGCGGACAGAGCGAGCGCATAGACCGTGCCGGAATGGCCATCGAAGCGGCGCACTTCCCTGAAACTGTCGAGGTCCCAGAGCTTGATCGTGTAGTCGCCGCTGCCGATCACCGCGTGGCGGCCGTCAGCGGTGAAGAGCGCGCCATAGGCGCCGCGGTCGTGGCCATGCCAGCTGCGCAATTGCTTGCCGGTGCCGATGTCCCAAAGCTTGAGCTCGCCGTCGATGCTGCCGGTGAGCGCTCTTGTGCCGTCGGGCGAGACGGCGACCGAGCTGACGGACCAGTCGTGGCCGGGCAGCACATGCAGGACAGTTCCCTTCTCCAGATCCCAGACGATGACGGAACCGCTGTCGTGGCCGCTGACGGCGCGTTTGCCGTCCGGGCTGACGGCGAGCTTGTTGACGCCGCCGTTCTGGCCCGACGAGAAGACATGCAGCACCGCGCCGTCGGAAAGCTGGCGCAGCACGATCTCGCCATCGTCGCCGGCGGTGAGCGCGGTCTTGCCGTCGGGCATGAAGAGTGCCGTGCGCGCCATGTCCTTGTGGACGCCAAGGTCGCGGATCAGCCGCTTGCCGTCGATGTCCCAGAGCTTGATCATGCGGTCGGTGCTGGCGCTCATGATCTCATGCCCGTCGGCCGAGACCGCCAGCCAGACGACGGCATCGCGATGGCCTTCCGGCGCGGTCGGCTGCGTCGGCGGCTCGGGCGGGGGCGGCGCCACAGTCTCGGGCGGCGAGGCCATTTCGGGCTGCGCAACGGGCGCCAACGCCGTCTGCTGGACGGGCTCCGGGGCGGCTGGGGCAGCCTGCTGCGTTGACGGCTGCGCTGGCGGCACTGGCATCACGTCGGGCGGCACCGTGGCCAGAGGCGTCGGCTCGGCGGGCGCCGCGACGGGACCGCCGGACGGGCTCTCCGCCGATTCCTGAATGAGGGGAGCCGGGGCCGGGGCCGGCGCGATCCCGGCCGGCGTCGCGGGCTGCGCCGGAGCGGCAGCAACCTCCTTGGATTCGGCCGGTTCGCCACCAGGCGTCCGCCAGGGGCCGAGCTGGTCGGCGACGATGGCGAGCAGGGCAACGAGCGGCACGGCAAGCGCGATGCGGCGCAACCTGGGGCGCCCGGCTGGCACGATCTCGGCGTCGCGGCCGAAGAGAGGCGCCGCAGGATCGTGCTTCGGCGCCGCCGGCAGCAGGCCGGCGAGGAACAAAAGCCCGGCGAGAATCGAAAGCACGCCCGCCGCGCCGAAGACCTCGGCGCTCGTCGTGGCCGGGGGCTTTCCGCCCAGCGCCAAATAGAGCTTGGCGAAGCAGACGAGGCCGACGGCGAGCATCGCCAGCGCCAGCAGCCTGTCGGTCGATCTTTTCATAGGCGTTCCCCCGCGCCTTCCTGCCCGATAGCGGAAAGCGCATCGGCCATCCTAGCCGAGCTTCTTTCCGGGGCTAAGTGCGAGACATCACACGAAGAAGGATAAATGTGCCTCGACCGGGCCTGTGTTCCTCCACTCACCTGTGTTCCTCCACTCAATTGCCGAGGCTTGCCGACGTTACTCGACCGACGAGCCAATATCCGATGCCGCAGGGCCGGCGGCGCCGATGTCTTTCGTGCCATAAAGCGCCGGCGGTGTGAGCAGAAAGCCACATTCCCTAAGAATAGACGGGACTGCTAGCCGGCTTGGTTGACAGAAAACGGCCTTATGACATCATCCGGGCGGGATTTTCAGGAGAGCTTGGCATGAAGAAGATTTATGAGAGGCCTTCCCTGGTGAAAAAGGGCCGGCTTTCGGCCGTTACCGCGCAGGTGGCACCATCCACGGCGACTTGACGATTTTGAGACGCTAGGCTTTCGCGCGAGCATTTTCGCGAATCGTCAGGCAATGGCGGACCGGCAGGGTGATCCGGCAGCGAAGGGCGTCCTGTGTCGGCCGTCGGGGTGCTCCAGCTCGGCGGATACGTTCAGTGTATTCCGGCAAGCAATAAGATCACCAAGCGTCTCATTTCTTCCAACACCCTCATCCGTCTCGGCGCTACGCGCCGAGCCACCTTCTTCCACAAGGGAGAAGGTCAGGTCGCCAATTCCACCCACACCGGCGCGTGGTCGCTGGCGTTGTCCCCGCCCCGCACCTCGCGATCGATACCCGCCCCTTTCAGTTTTCGCGCCAGCTTCTTCGACAAGAGGATGTGGTCGAGCCTGAGCCCCGCGTCGCGTGGCCAGCGGTTCCGGCGGTAGTCCCAGAAGGTGTAGAGCTTCTCCGCCTTCGGAAAGACTTTTCGCAGCGCGTCAGTCCAGCCTTGCTCGATCAGCGCGGCGAAGGCGGCGCGGCTTTCAGGCTGCACCAGCGCGTTGTCGTCATAGGAGCGCGTAGCGTAGATGTCGCGCGGCTCGGGCACGATGTTGTAATCGCCGGCAAGCACCACCGGCAGGCCGGTCCCGAGCAGTTGCTCGGCATGGGTGGCGAAGCGCTCATGCCAGGCGAGCTTGTAGTCGAATTTCGGCCCCGGCTGCGGGTTGCCGTTGGGCGCATAGAGGCAGGCGATCACGATGCCGTCGACCGCGGCCTCGATATAGCGCGCCTGGCGGTCGGCATCATCGCCGGGCAGAGCGTTCCTGGTAAGCACAGGTTCCGAGCCCCGTGCGAGTATGGCGACGCCGTTCCAGGTCGGCTCGCCCTTCCATACCGCGCCATAGCCGGCATTCGCCAGCCGGGTCAGCGGAAACTGCGTGTCGCGGGATTTCAGCTCCTGCAGGCAGACGACGTCGGGTTTTGCGCGGGCGAGCCAGGCCAACAAGTTTTCGAGCCGGCTGTTGATGTTGTTGATGTTGAAGGTGGCGAGTTTCATTTTTGGATACCGAAGGCGCCCCTCGCTTCGTCATCCTCGAGCTTGACCGGAGGATGACGAAGTCGATGGCGCCATCCAGGCCTTCACCATCTCCGCCACCGTCTTCAGATGATCCGCCGCCGAAAACCCCGAGATCGCCTTGCGCGGCTTCAAATCGTGGTCGCCGTCCTCCAGCCAGACAATCTGAATAGCCTCGGAAAGGCCGTAGGTCGCGACCTCGTCCTTCGTGCCGAACTCGTCGCGCGTGCCCTGGAAGATCAGCGTCGGCGTCTTCAAGTCGGTAAGATGCTTCGTCCGAAGCTGCTCAGGCTTGCCGGGCGGGTGGAAGGGATAGCCCAAACAGACCAGACCGACGATCTCGCCCTTGGCAAACATCTCGTCGGCGACCATCGATGCGACGCGCCCGCCCATCGACTTGCCGCCGATGATCAGCTCACCGTTCATGCCCTTGGCGCGCAGATCGGCGATCGCCTTGACGTATTCCGGGTTCACCGTCTCGGCGCGCGGCGGCGGCTTGCGATGGCCGTAGCGGCGCGACGCCATGTAGTGGAATTCGAAGCGCGCGACGCGGAAGCCGGCTGCGGCGAGCGCTTTGGCGGTGGCGGCCATCGAGGCGGAATCCATCGGCGCGCCGGCGCCGTGGGCGAGCAGGATGGTGACGGGGGCGGTTTCCGGGCCGTCGAAGAGGAAGTAGGTCATGGTGTCTCCGGCGTGGGCGACCCCTTCTCCCCTTGTGGGAGAAGGTGGCCGAGCGAAGCTCGGACGGATGAGGGGTGCTCCAGCTTGGCGAACACGCCCATCGATGTACCGGCACGCAACAAGATCACTAGTGCCTCATTCCGTCCAGCACCCCTCATCCGTCTCGGCGCTGACGCGCCGATCCACCTTCTCCCACAAGGGGAGAAGGAAAGGCGCTCACCCCGCCGTCCGCGCCATATGCAAATCCACGAACTGAATCCCCTTCCGCGCCAACCCCGCCCACTCGGACTCCGCATCCAGCTCCAGATACCGCGCCCACAACCGCCGCGCCTCCGGCAGATTGCCCACATCGAACTCCAGCCGCGCCAGGTTGAACACCGGGTCGGCATAGGCCTTGTCGAGCGCGATCGCCTTCTGCAGATGCCGCCTTGCCGAGGCGACCTTGCCCTCGTCGCTCATCAGCCCGGCGAGGTTGAACCAGGCTTCGACGAAGCCGGGATCGAGCTTGATCGCCCGCGCATAGTCATGCGCGGCTTCCGCGACGCGGCCGGCGCCGCGCAGGCAGTTGGCGCGATTGAAGGCGGCGATGGCGTCCTTCGGGTCGATCGCCATGCAGCGCTGGTAAAGGGCAGCCGCGTCGTCGTGGCGCCCTTCGTCCTCCGCGGCTTCAGCCTCCGAGAAAAGCTCTTCCAGCTTGTCGTCTTCCGGGCTGCCTAGATCGAACAGCAGCTGGCCGTCGAGCTCGCTCCTTCCCTCGTCGAGATAGATCGCGTCCGGGCGGCCATGCTGCGAGCCGAGATTGAGCGACTTGGCGGTGAGCGATGCCACCGGGCCGGAGCGATGCACCGAGCGCGCGATGGCGCCCCAACTGGCGCCGCTGGCGATCAACCCGGCATATTTTCTGGCCAGGATCAGGTCGCGGAAGGAATAGGGCTCGCCGTCATGCTCGAAGGCGTCGAACAGCGACAGCATGTCGAGGTCGTCGCCGGCGAGCCGCGACTGGTCGATCAGCGACTGCCTGGACAGCGACGACACCTCCGGCGCCTTCATCAGCCCGAGCAGGCGCAGGAAGCCGTTCTCGCTGATGAGCGTGCGCCCGGCGTCGCGCTCGGCCTTCGCGCGGCGCTCGATCTCGGCGTCGCCGGCCTTTGCCAGCCCGGCCTTGGCGAGCAGCGCGCGGCCGAACACGACATGGGTCGTGCGCCGCGTGACGCCGCGCCTCAGCTCGGCATGGCGGCGCTCGACCTCGCGGGCGGCGAGCCTGAGCGGAAAAGCGGCAAGCGCGCCGACGACGCCGAAGACGGCGCCGGGGAGGATCACTGGCCCTGCGTCTCCCGTCACTTCTTGCTCTTGCCGACGGCCTTCAACAGGTTAGCCTTCAGCGGATTCTCAGGCGCGCCGCCGGCAGCCGCCTTCTTGGCGGGCTTGGCCGGCGCTTCCTCGGCCTTGCTCTTCGACTTGGCCGGCGGCTTGGCCGACTGCTGCAGGCTCGCCTTCAGCGCATCCATCAGATTGATGACGTTGCCGCGCTCCGGTGCTGCCGCGATGATCGGCTTGTGGCCTTTGAGCTTCTCGCGGATCATCGCCATCAACGCCACCTCGTAGCGATCCTCGTAGTTCTTCGGATCGAAGTGGGTTTCCTTCTGCTTGATCAGCGCCTGGGCGAGATCGAGCATTTCCGGGTCCGGCTTCCCGGCGGGGATGTTGCCGAAATATTCAGCCGTGCCGCGCACTTCGTTCGGGTTCCTCAAGGTGCAGACGAACATGCCGTTCTCGCGCGGGCCGATCGTCACCACGCGCTCGCGGCTCGAAAGCACGAGGCGGGCGATGGCGAGCTTGCCGGACTTGCGCATCGCCTCGCGCAGCACGATGAAGGTCTCCTCCGCCATGGCGCCGTCGGGCGCAAGGTAATAGGGCGAGTCCTGATAGATGACGTCGACCTCGTCCTCGTCGACGAAGGCCTCGATATTCATCGTGTGATTGGATTCGATCCTGACCGCATCGAGATCGGCGTCTTCGATGATGATGTACTGCTTGTCCTCATATTCGTAGCCGCGGACAAGGTCCGAGCGCTCGACCAGGCCGAGCTCGGGATCGACCGGCTT
Organism: Mesorhizobium sp. WSM4884; assembly: GCF_029625675.1. Taxonomy (NCBI): domain Bacteria; kingdom Pseudomonadati; phylum Pseudomonadota; class Alphaproteobacteria; order Hyphomicrobiales; family Phyllobacteriaceae; genus Mesorhizobium; species Mesorhizobium sp. WSM4884. The sequence continues at coordinate 90,670 of NZ_JARTVO010000009.1, read as the reverse complement.
CATGTTGATGCGGTTGTGGGTCTTCTTGTGCAGCTGGTTGAACGAGATGCGCTCGCTCGCGCTGGTGGCCGGATAAAGCCGGACCGGACAGCTGACGAGGCTGAGCTTGAGGTAACCTTTCCAACTTGCCCTGGGCGCCATGACGAACTCCTACGCGGCCATGCACTGACTTTATTTGGAGCATGGTGTCCAAAAACCGGTTCCCACTTTTTGGGACCATGCTCTCTGCAGCGCTTTTCGTCCGAAGGACGAGCGACGCCGTGGAAATCCTACACCGACCCCCGATGATACAACCGAATTCCTAGCGAAGTGTTTTTGGGACGGGTGGCGCGGAGGATAGTTCAAATTGTAGGAAGCGTCGATGGAGACGGATTGAGACGCTGGCGGGACAGCACCCCCCTCTGGCCTGCCGGCCATCTCCCCCGCAAGGGGGGAGATTGACAGCTCCGGCGCCCCGCCATTCCTGCAACATTGGAGATTGGCGAAAGCCGGCGCGACATCCGATCTCCCCCCTTGCGGGGGAGATGGCCGGCAGGCCAGAGGGGGGTGTGACGGATCGCCAACGTTTCCGAGCTACCTCCCCTCCACCACCGGCAAATCCCTGGCAGCCTCGTCGATCTCCGCCCATGGATCGCCTGATGTCTCCAGCAATCCCGGCAGCGAGGCGTAGTTCAGATCCTCCGGCGCGTCGATCGTCTCCAGGTCGGTCCAGCTCACCGGGGTCGAGGCCGGCAGGTTGGTGCGGGCGCGCAGCGAATAGGGCGCGGCGGAGGTGTGGCCGCGGGCGTTGCGGTGGAAATCGATGAAGATGCGCTTCTTGCGGTTTTCCTTGCCCATGGTGGTGGTGAAGGTGTCGGGCGCGCTCGCGGCGAGCAAAGTCGAAATGGCGCTCGAGGTTTGGTGCAGTTTCTTCCAGTTCTGCTTGCGCGTCACCGGCACGGTGATGTGGATGCCCTTGCCGCCCGAAGTCTTGGCGAAAGGCACCAGGCCGAGGCTCTCCAGCCCGCCCTTGATGTGGACGGCCGCCTCGACCACCTCGCGCCAGGAAATCCCCTCGCCCGGATCGAGGTCGAAGACGATCTGGTCGGGCCTGTCGAGCTTGGTGCGGTGCGTGCCCCAGGTGTGGAACTCCACCACGCCGAACTGCGCCAGCGCCAGGTAGCCCTTGGCGTCCTCGACCGAGAGATAGGTTTTCGTCTCGCCTTCCGAATTGGTCGACTCGAACACCGCCACCGAAGGCGGCATGCCGGTGAAGGCGTGGCGCTGGAAGAAGCAGTCCTGCGGCTTGCCGGTTGGACAGCGCACCAGCGACACCGGGCGCCCGATGATGTGCGGCAGCATGAAATCGCCGACCAGCGCGTAGTAGACGGCGATGTCGAGCTTGGTCGGCCCGGTCTTGCCGAACAGCCGCCTTTCCGGGTTGGTCACCCAGATGGTGGCGAGGTCGGATTCGGCGATCAGCCGCTTGCGCTTGACCGGCACCGGCGTGGTCAGCCCGCCGACATCGCGCAGCCCGCGAAAGACGCCGTGGCGGATCGCATTGTCGGCGGTGCGGTTCGAATAGCGGATGCGGGCCGACAGCAGCGGCTTCACCCAATGCATCTCGCGCATCACCTCGCGCGGCGCGCCTTCGGGCGGCGTGGCGCCGGCGGTCAGCCGCTCCAGCCTTGCAAGCAGGTCGGTCGCCATGTCGCGGTCGAAGCCCGTGCCGACCTTGCCGCGATAGTGCAATTCGCCGTTCTCGAACTCGGCCATGCCCAGCGCCGCCAGACCTTCGGCCCGGTCGGAGACGGTATAGCCGGCGATCACGAAATCGTCCGTCTTCTGCGCCTTCACCTTGGTCCAGCTCTTGGTGCGGCCGCTCTGGTAGATGGCGTCGGCGCGCTTGGAAACGACGCCTTCCAGCCCAAGATCCGAGGCCTGGTCGTAGAGCCCCCGCCCGTCGCCTTCGACATGGTCGCTGTACTGGATGGCGGAGTTGGCGGCCTGGCCGGCGAGCAGCTCGGCAAGCAGCGCCTTACGCTCCTGCAGCGGCACCTTGCGCAGGTCCCAGCCGTCGAGGTGGAGAAGGTCGAAAGCGTAGAAATGCAATTTGGAGCCGGCGCCCTCGGCCAGCGCGTCCTGCAGCAGCGCGAAGCGGGAGATGCCCTTCTCGTCGAGCACCATGATCTCGCCGTCGATGATCGCCCGGCTGACCGGCAGCCGCGCGAAAGCGTGCGGAAGATCGCCGTAGCGCTTCGTCCAGTCGATGCCGCCGCGGGTGATCAGCCGCACCTCGCCGTCTGCGACATGCGCCATGGTGCGGTAGCCGTCGAATTTTATCTCGTGCAGCCAGAGCGTGCCGGTGTTCTCGATCGGCCCGCCGGGCGGCTCGGTCACCTGCGTCGCAAGCTGCGGCTCGATCCGGTTAGGCGGCTCGCCCTTTACCGCGCCTGGCAGCGCGCCGGGTTTCAGCGAGCCGGGCTTCGGCGGCAGACGCTGCGGCTTCTTCGCCGGCGCCGCCAGTTCCTCGATACGGCGACCGGACTTCACGCTTTCCGGCCGCGCTTCGAGGATGTCGAGCTTGGTATCGGAGGCGAGGTCGCGCTCCTTGAACAGCAGCCAGTTCTTCTTGTTCTCGTCCTCACCGGGCTTCGGCTTCAGCCGGGTCAGCATCCAGCCGCCATTCAGCTTCTGGCCGGCCAGCCGGAATTTGAAGGCGCCGGTGCGCAGGCTTTTCTCGACATCCTCCATCGGCGCCCAGGTGCCGGTGTCCCAGACGATCATCGGCCCGCCACCATATTCGCCCTCGGGGATGACGCCCTCGAAGTCGATATATTCGATCGGATGGTCCTCGGTCTCGACGGCGAGGCGCTTGTCGGCGGGGTTGAGCGATGGGCCGCGGGGCACTGCCCAACTCTTCAGCACGCCGCCGACTTCGAGGCGCAGATCGTAGTGGTCGGCGGTGGCGTGGTGCTTGTGGACGACGAAGCGGTTGCCCTCTGCGACTTCCGGCCCGCCCGCGGGCTCGGGTGTCCGGCTGAACTCGCGCTTGGCGCGGTAGGTTTTGAGTTTCGAGGGCATGGGTCAGGTGGAAGTGGTGGCGGGCCAGCCTTGCCGGCGCCGCATTCCTTCACACCCCCCTCTGTCCTGCCGGACATCTCCTCCGCAAGGGGGGAGATCAGACGTCGCGTGGGCTTTCGCCAATCGCCAGCGTTGCAGGAAGAGCGCCGCCGACCAAGCTGCCAATCTCCCCCCCTGCGGGGGAGATGTCCGGTAGGACAGAGGGGGGTGCTGTCCCGCCAGCCTTGCCGCTATCATCCTCAGGTGCTCAATCGTCGGTCGCCGGCGTCAGTTCCAGCTCGGCGGGCGAAAGCCCCTGCCTCAGTTGGCTCAGCCGGAACTCGTCGACCCAATAGGCTTCGCCATCGACCAGCACACGGGCCCGATAAGTGCCGCCGGAAAAGCTCTGCGCGGTGACATAGACCTTGTGGCGGTCGAGCGCCTTCTTCACCGCGGCGCGGCGGGAATTCTCTCTGGCGACAGGACTGGCCATGGCCTCACTCAATTACGCTGCCGCGCGATGGCGGACGCATAAGGATGGCGGAGAGCGAGGATCGAGTCAATTTCGGGGATGGCGGCGACGCTGGAGCGCTGATCTCCCCCCTTGTTTGGAAGATGGTCGGCAGACCAAAGGGGGGCAAAGGAATGAGGCGTGAGCCAATTGGGGCGGCTGGCTTGTTGCTATGAATTTTCCAACCACGAAACTACGATGTGTCGGCGGGACCGCGCCCCCTCTGCCCTGCCGGGCATCTCCCCCACAAGGAGGGAGATTGGCTGTCACCCGCGTCGCGCCCTATTTTTGACGGCGCAAGGAGAGGACCATGTCCCACATCCGTCCTATGGCGACGAACGACTTGCCGGCTGTCTCGCGACTGCTCGGCCAGTCCTGGCGGCGGACCTATGCGCCGATCATGGGTGAGGAAAACACCGCCCGGCTCTCCGACGAGAAGCATGCGCCGGAGAAGCTCGCGGCCGAGCTTGCCGACGATAACAAGATGTCCTTCGTGGCCGAGCGGACCGACGGCTCGATCGCGGGCTATGCGATGGCGGCGATGGACGAACATGGCGACGTCACGCTCAACCGGCTGCATATCGAGCCGCAGGAATTCGGCAGTGGTCTCGCCGTCGACCTTCTGCATGCAGTGCTTGCCGCCCATGCCGGCATTCCCTCGATCGCGCTGGAGGTGATCGAAGGCAACGACCGCGCGGTCGCCTTCTATCGCAAGCACGGCTTCGAGATCGCCGAGCGCCGGCCGGCGGCGCATGGCGTCGGCGGCCATGCCTCGCTGATCATGCGCCGGCTTTTGCCGAGGGCGTGAAAGCGCCTTCGCGCCGAAGCGAATTCAGGCGACGCGTTTCAAGTCCTTGTTTTGAACCGCCGCGCACTTTCGGGAGACATGCATCAGTCTCGACGCAGGCGGTTCAGGTGGTTCCGTCAGGGCTTCCGAGGGAGTGGAGTCGGCCGGAACCACCCGCCCGCCTTGTGTCCTTCCCAAGACGGATGAACGGTACGACCTACCGTCCTGCCCTGCTTTGATCCTGATCAAGCGAGCGCGCAGGCTGGACGCCTCGCCCCCGGCCTCTATATTTTCGCGAGCGCTTATTTTCCATTGGAGACAGACAGATGAGCCTCGGCAAGCAGAAACTCGGGGGCCAGGGGCTCGTCGTCTCAACGATCGGCCTCGGCTGCATGGGCATGAGCCAATCCTACGGGCCGGCCGATGAGGCGGAGTCGATCGCGACCATTCACCGGGCGATCGAGCTCGGCTGCACCTTCCTCGACACGGCCGAGGTCTACGGGCCTTTCCTCAACGAGGAGCTGCTCGGCCGCGCGCTGAAGGGTCGGCGCGACGAGGTGACGATCGCGACCAAATTCGGCTTCCGCATCGTCGGCGACAAGCAGGTCGGCACCGAGCGCGACAGCCGGCCCGAGCATATCCGCGAAGTCGTGGACGCCTCGCTCACTCGGCTCGCCACCGACCATATCGACCTGCTCTACCAACACCGCGTCGATCCAGGCGTGCCGATGGAGGACGTGGCGGGCACGGTGGGCGAGCTGGTCGCCGAGGGCAAGGTACGCTTCTTCGGCCTGTCGGAGGCCGGCATCGCAAACATCCGCCGCGCGCATCAAGTGCACCCGGTCTCGGCGCTGCAGAGCGAATATTCGCTGTGGGAACGCAACCTGGAGCCCGAGATCATCCCGGCGCTTGCGGAATTGGGCATCGGCCTGGTGCCGTTCGCGCCGCTCGGCCGCGGCTTCCTCGCCGGCGACGTCAAGCGCGCGGAAGAGTATCCTGAAGGCGATTTCCGACGCGGCGACCCGCGCTACCAGGGCGAGAATTTCGACGCCAATGTCGCCGCGGCCGCGACGGTGCGCGACATCGCGGCCGCCAAGGGCGTGAAGCCCGGCCAGGTGGCGATTGCCTGGCTGCTCGCCAAAGGTCCGGAATTCGGCATCGACATCGTGCCGATCCCCGGCACCAAGCGGCGGACCTATCTGGAGGAGAATGTCGCCGCCGCCGACATCAAGCTCGACGCCACCGAGATGCTGGGGCTCGACATGGCGCTGACGCCGGACAGGGTTTCGGGGCCGAGATACAACGAGTGGACGATGTCGATGGTGGACCGGTAGGCTGAGTTTCGCCTGGTAGATGACTTTCCGATGCTGGCGGGACAGAGGAGGGTATGACGGAACGCGGCCTAGAGCAATTTCAGGAAAAGTGTGTAACGGTTTTCCGTCCGGAATTGCGTAAAAAACAATTAGTTAGAGCAGTTCAGCGTTTCCGTGAAACGATGAACTGCTCTAGGCAGCCAGCCGCTACTTCTTCTTGCAATCCGGCAACGCCTCCATCGCCTTCCTGGCCTCGCCCTCGCTGGCGTATTTCTTCTTGCCGAGATCGACGACGAGCGTCCCGTCGGGCTTCTTCGGCACGATCTCGCACTGCTTCGAGACGGCATCCCTGGCGACCCAGTATTCCTCGGCCGCCATGGCGGGCAGGCCGGCCAAGCCGGTGGCGAGGATGACGATGGCGATGGGGCGAACCATTCTGGTCTCCATTGCGTTCGTTGCAGGCAGGCGGAACCGCCGGCGCCATAGGCGGCAGGCGCCGGCATGCTGCTTTTTCGGAAACGCCCCGCCCGCCCCTTCTGTTCCGGGACTTCGTTGGAGCGCGCTTCGCTCAACCGCCCGAATGCGGGTCGATGCTGTAGGGGTGCACGGGATAGCTGGGGCCGATCACCTCGCTCACCCGATCGATCCAGGCGCTGACCGCCGGATAGTCGGCAAGCGAGAAGCCGCAATCCTCGGCGCGGTGGCCGTAGGCATAGACGGCGATGTCGGCGATGGTGAGCGAGCCGCCGGCGAGGAAGGGCGTGTCCTGCAGGCTGCGCTCGAGCGCGGCAAGCGCGCGGATGCCCGCCTCGCGCTTGCCGGGAACAAGCGCCTTGTTGCGCTCCAGCCGCCTGGTCAGCGTCCAGAAGCGCAGCGAGCCGATGACCGGCTCGACATAATACTGCTCGAAGAACAGCCATTGCATGACCTTGGCGCGCAGATGCCGGTTCGCCGGCAGATAAGGCGAGACCTCGGCGAGATAGACGAGGATGGCGTTGGACTCGGCGATCGCCTCGCCGTCCTCCAGGCGGAGCACCGGAACGGCACCGGCCGGATTGAGCTTGAGAAATTCCTCCGTATGGCTCTCGCCCTCGAAGATCGACACCTGCCGTGTCTCGTAAGCGATGCCGAGCAACCCGAGCAGGACACGCACTTTCCAGGCATTTTGCGACGGCAGATAATCATAGAGCGTGAGCATGGCTGGGTCCCCGGTTGACTGAGGTGGCTTCGCATGCGGCGATGAAGGGCGCCACCCGATTTATGCGGAGTCGGTGACACCGACTAACGAGACGCCGGCAGGACAGAGGGCGTCTCGAGGGAACTCGGCTTGCGCCATTTGCGCAGCAGGCCTCACCGCCCCGCGATATCCCTCGCCACCGCCTTTGCTTCGATGCCGATCTCGCGCAGCAGGCCGGTGACCGGGTTGTGGAAGCCGACGAGATAGACGCCGAGGTCGGAGGCGCGGGCATTGACGCCGCTTTTCGCCGGCCTGAGCTCCACAGGCAGGATGCCGTCATAGCCCGGCCGATAGCCGGTGGCGAAGATCACCGCGTCGAAGTTTTTCTCCTGCCCATCGGTGAATTTCGCGCCGTCCTCGGTGAAGCGGACGATATCGGGGAGGATGCCGATCCTGCCCGCCTTGATCGCCGCCACGGTGCCGACATCGATGACCGGAATGCGGCCGGCATCGATCTGAGCGAGGATGCCCTGCTTCGGTCGCACGATGCCGTATTTCTCCAGCCTGCCCAGCGCCAGGTCGAGGATTTTCGGGAACATCCAGTCGTTGAGCGCCTGCGGCATCGGCCGGCTGGCGATGCCGACCATCTGGATCGGCACGCCGAAGAGCTGGCGCGGCACGATGTGGACGCCCTTGCGCACCGAGATCGCCGGGTGCGCGCCGCTTTCGGCCAGGTCGAGCGCGATCTCGGCGCCGGTGTTGCCCATGCCGATGACCAGCACGTTCTTGCCGACATAGGGCGCGGCCTCGGTGTAGGCGGCGCTGTGCAGCACCTCTCCCTTGAACGCATCGATGCCGGCGAAGCCCGGCACGATCGGCTCGGCATTGTTGCCGGTTGCGATCACGATCTTGCGGGCGCGGATTTCGCCTGCATCGATCTCGACCAGGAATTTTTCGCCCATGCGGCGGATCGATTTCACCGTCACGCCGAAACGCGGCTCGAGGCCGAAGCGTTCGGCATAGGCATCGAGATAGGCGACCACCTTTTCGCGCGGGACGTAGCGGGGGTGGCTCTTCGGAAACGGCACGAAGGGCAGCGAGGAAAACGACTTTACCGTGTGGAGATGCAGCCGGCGATAATGCCGCCGCCAGGCCGGCGCCACCTCGCTGGCTTTTTCGAGGATGGTGAAATCCACCCCCGCCTGTTTAAGGCAAGCGCCGACGGCCAGCCCGGCCGGCCCCGCGCCAACAATGACGACATTGGTGTCCAAGGCAGGCTCCTCCCCAAGGCAATGTCAGGCTATGACGAGAGCCGTACGAGCGGCAAGTAGGGAGAAGCACCTATCCTTCCCCCCTTCTTGTGGGAGAGGGAAGAACTTACTCCATCCCGCCAGGCGCTTCGGGCTCGTCCTCGGGCGGCTCCAGGATCTCGATCAGCCGCGCTACCCTGGCGCTGGGCAATGCGTGCCCCTCGTTCACCAGCGCCTCGTCGGCGCCGATCCAGGCAACGGCCTCGTGCAATTCCTTAAGGCTGGCGCCGGTTAGCGCGACGTCGGCGATGACGGCCTCGTCGACCGGACCAAGCACCGAAATGATCTCGTTGCGGGTCATCCTTGCCTCCCCATGGGTCGGGACGAATGGCATAGAAACGGGCGACGGGTGGGACAGGTTCCGGGACGCTGGCGCAGGCTATCTCCCCTTGCGGGGAGATAGCGCGCCCTCGCCTTGGAGATGCCCTCTTTGCTCTCGCTGCCTACAAGCGCTATGCACGAAGCTTCGCCCGGAATCCCACCGAGTCCCAATGAAGCCTGCCCTCCTGCTTACCACCCTGCTCTTCTCCACGCCGGCCTTGGCCGACTGGCAACCGGTCGAGAAGATCGAGACCTATGCCATCTCCGGGCAGACCGTGGAGGCGCTCTATGTCTCGATCGGCGACAAGGGTCCGGTGATCGGCAAGGACAGCGCGGGCAATGGGCGACGGGCGATCGCGCAGACCAATTTCAAGCTGACCTGGCATCGTGACTACCAACCTCAGGGCGGCGCCTGCGTCCTGAGGACGGCGCGGCCCAAGCTGATCATCACCTACACGCTGCCGAAGCCCGCGGGAAAACTCGCTCCCGCCGTGCAGGCGCGCTGGGACGCGTTCGCCGCCGGGCTTATCGCGCATGAGAAGGTGCACGGCGCCGGTATCGTCGAGATGGTGGACAAGATCGCCGCCTTCAGCACCGGCCTCACCGTCGCCGACGACCCCGGCTGCACGAAGGTCAGGGCCGAGCTGACGCAATATCTCGACAAGCTTTCCAAGGCGCAGCGCCAGGCCAGCCGCGACTTCGACAAGGTCGAGTTCGGCCCGGGCGGGAATTTGCAGAAGCTGATCGCGGCGTTCTTGATCGGCGAGTGAAAAGGGCCAGGCGTGATAGTATCGCTGCCAGCGGCGGCGCGTAGAGCCACAACGGAAGCACCAACCAGCAATGCCCGCATTCGGGAAGCACGGTGCCAAATCACGCTGCCGTCGCGACAGGTGCTATGTAAGATTTCCCGCGTAAGTTGAAGCTATTATCTTAGTAATTTCTAATGTCTTTCGACCGCTATTCGATAGCTTGATCGCCGGCAATCCGGTCTGGCCTGGCTTCACTCTCCCGGAGGCGAGCTTTGTCCATCTCTCCTCAGCGACGAAAGTATAAGCGTGCGCACCGACGCTTTACAGGCGTATTTGGTAGCGCTACCGTTTCACGGTCGCGTGACCCGGGGGGAGCTGGGGCAGACGTCGCCGACGCCAGTGGTGGATGCTTGCCGGCATCCGTTTCAGCCACACCTGATAGAAACGGCTCCCCGCGAGACTTCGCAGGGACCATCGGGAGGAATGCGATGGCGTCTGTCGCGATTGGCGATGTCTACAAATCGTTCGGGGCTACCCAGATCCTGCATGGCGTCAGCGTCGACATAGACGATGGCGAGTTCGTCACGCTGGTCGGACCCTCCGGCTGCGGGAAATCGACTCTTCTCAGGATGATCGCCGGGCTGGAAAAGATTTCGCGCGGCCATATCTCGATCGGCAGCCGTATCGTCAACGACGTTGCGCCAAAGGAGCGCGACGTGGCCATGGTGTTCCAGAACTACGCGCTCTATCCGCACATGACCGTTGCCGAGAACATGGCGTTCTCGCTCATGCTCAAGGGTGTCCCGAAGGCGGAAAGCGATTCGGGCGTGAAGCGGGCGGCCGAAATCCTCGGGCTGGTGCCGCTTTTGTCGCGCTATCCGCGCCAGCTTTCGGGCGGCCAGCGGCAGCGGGTCGCCATGGGCCGGGCCATCGTGCGCAATCCGCAGGTGTTCCTGTTCGACGAACCGCTCTCGAACCTCGACGCCAAGCTGAGGGTGCAGATGCGCGCCGAGATCAAGGAACTGCACCAGCGGCTGAAGACCACGACGGTCTATGTCACGCACGACCAGATCGAGGCCATGACCATGGCCGACAAGATCGTGGTCATGCATGACGGGGTCGTGGAGCAGATCGGACCGCCGCTGGAACTCTACGACCGGCCGAACAACCTCTTCGTCGCGAGCTTCATCGGCTCGCCCGCCATGAACCTGCTCAAGGGCACGTTCGCCAGCGATGGTGCGCCGTCGTTCCAGGGCGCGGGAGGCGTTTCCGTGCCTCTGCCGAAACCACCTTCGATCGGCAACGGCGAGGCTATAGTCCTGGGGGTGCGGCCCGAGCATCTGCGGCTGGCCGACGACGGCATTCCGGTGACCGTGGTGGTGATTGAGCCGACCGGCTCGGAAGTGCAGATCATCGGCCGGACAGCCGGCGGCGAGGATATCGTCGCCAATTTCCGCGAACGCCATTCCTTCGCGCCGGGAGATACCATTCGGCTGTCTGTCGAGCCCGGGCCTATCCATCTGTTCCACGGCGAAACCGGCCGGCGGATCGAAGCGGCGCGATAAGCCACCCAGCGAGGAAACACACAGGAGGAGACGAGCATGAAGTTCACCAGACGGGACGTGATCCGCACGACCGCCGGCGCGGCCGCCGGGGCCTTGGGCAGCCGCCTTGTCGGCTCGACCGCCTTTGCCCAGGAGGGCCCGACCTACAAGCCCGAGGACGGTGCGAAGCTGAGGCTGCTGCGCTGGTCGCCCTTCGTGCAGGGCGACGAGGACCAGTGGCTCAAGAATACCAAGCGGTTCACCGAGGCGACGGGCGTGGAGGTCCGCGTCGACAAGGAGAGCTGGGAGGACATCCGGCCGAAGGCGGCGGTTGCCGCCAATGTCGGCTCCGGCCCCGACCTGATGTTCGTCTGGTTCGACGACCCGCACCAATATCCCGACAAGCTGCTCGACGTCACCGAACTCGGCGACTATCTCGGCAAGAAGTATGGCGGCTGGCACGATGGGCCGAAACAGTATGCAACGCGCGAGGGCAAGTTCCTCGGCCTGCCGCTTGCCACCATCGGCAACGCCATCGTCTATCGCGAAAGCTGGGTGAAGGAGGCCGGCTTCTCGGAATTCCCGAAGGACACGGCCGGCTTCCTCGAACTCTGCAAGGCGCTGAAGGCGAAGGGCCATCCGGCCGGCTTCACGCATGGCCACGGCGTCGGCGACGGCAACAACTACGCGCATTGGCTGCTGTGGAGCCATGGCGGCCAGATGGTCGACGAGAAAGGCAAGGTGACGATCAACAGCCCCGAGACCCTGAAAGCGATCCAGTATGCGCAGGAGCTCTACAAGACCTTCATCCCGGGCACGGAGAGCTGGCTCGACGTCAACAACAACCGCGCCTTCCTGGCCGGCGAGGTGAGCGTCATCGCCAACGGCATCTCTGCCTACAACACCGCCAAGGTCAACAAGGACAACGACCCGAAGCTGGCGGAGATCGCCAAGGACATTCGCACCACCAATCTGCCGATCGGTCCGGTCGGGAAATCGGTCGAGCTGTTCCAGGTGACCACCGCCGTCATCTTCAACTACACGCCCTACCCCAACGCGGCCAAAGCCTATCTGCAGTTCATGTTCGAGGAGCCGCAGATGTCGGACTGGATCACCTCGTCGGCCGGCTATTGCTGCCAGACGCTGAAGGCTTTCGACAACAATCCGGTGTGGAAGGCCGACCCGAACAATGCCGCCTATGCCAAAGCCTCGGCGACGCTGCGTCCCAACGGCTATGCAGGGCCGCTCGGCTATGCCTCAGCCGCGACCATGGCCGACTATGTGCTGGTCGACATGTTCGCCAAGGCGGTAACGGGCCAGGCCACGCCGCAAGAGGCGATGGAAGAGGCGGAGAAACGCGCCAACCGCTACTACCGCGTCTGATCCTTTTCGACCTCAGCCGGGGTGGCACGTCTTTCGGAGGCATCCGGAAGAAGGGTTGCCGCCCCGGCCGCTCCATCAGACCTCGTACCAGGGAGCCCGCGCCATGGCCGTGCCATCCGTTGCCGTTCAGCAACGTCCGTCGATGCTTTCGCGGCTCGCCGAGAGCCGCAATGCCCTCGGCCTCGGCTTCATGCTGCCGGCGGCGGCGCTGCTCCTGGTCTTTCTCACCTATCCGCTGGGGCTCGGCATATGGCTCGGCTTCACCGATACGCGCATCGGCCGCCCGGGCATCTTCATCGGCGCCGAGAACTACGAATACCTCTGGACCGACAGCGTGTTCTGGCTGTCGGTCTTCAACACTGTGCTCTACACGGCCAGCGCATCCATCCTGAAGTTCGTGCTCGGCCTCTGGCTGGCGCTCATCCTCAACGAGAAGCTGCCCTTCAAGTCGTTCTTCCGCGCGGTGGTGCTGCTGCCCTGGGTGGTGCCGACGGTGCTGTCGGCGATCGCTTTCTGGTGGATCTACGATTCGCAGTTCTCGATCCTGTCCTGGGCGCTGCAGCAGATGGGCCTGATCGACCACCGCATCAACTTTCTCGGCGACCCTACCAATGCGCGCGCTTCCGTCATCGCGGCCAATGTCTGGCGCGGCATTCCATTCGTCGCCATCACGCTGCTTGCCGGTCTGCAGACGATCCCGCAATCGCTCTATGAAGCCGCCACGCTCGACGGCGCCAGCCGGTGGCAACTGTTCCGCCATGTGACGCTGCCGCTGCTGACGCCGATAATCGCCATCACCATGACCTTCTCGGTGCTGTTCACCTTCACCGATTTCCAGCTGATCTATGTACTGACCCGGGGCGGGCCGGTGAACGCCACCCATCTGATGGCGACACTGTCGTTCCAGCGCGGCATTGCCGGCGGCCAGCTCGGCGAAGGCGCGGCAATCGCCGTCGCCATGATCCCCTTCCTGCTGGCGGCGATCCTGTTCAGCTATTTCGGCCTGCAACGGCGCAGGTGGCAGCAAGGCGGCGGAGACTGACATGGCCGCGATCAAGCAAGCCGAACGCATGGAAACCGACGAAGGCGGCATGGGCTACCTGCAAAGCCTGCCGCGCCGGGTGGCGACGGTCTATCTGCCGCTGCTGGTGTTTCTGATCGTGCTGTTGTTTCCGTTCTACTGGATGACGATCACGGCGGTTAAGCCCAATGTCGAGATGACCGACTATGTGAACTACAATCCGTTCTGGGTCGTGCATCCGACACTGGAGCACATACGCTACCTGCTCCTCGAGACGTCATATCCCGGCTGGCTGCTCAACACCGTGATCATCTCCACCGCCGCCACCTTCCTGTCGCTGGCGGCCGCGGTGCTTGCGGCCTACGCCATCGAAAGGCTGAGGTTCTCGGGCGCGCGCCAGGTCGGCCTCGCCGTCTTCCTCGCCTATCTGGTGCCGCCTTCGATCCTGTTCATCCCGCTGTCAGTGATGGTGTTCAATCTCGGCCTATACGACACGCCGTTCGCGCTCATCCTCACCTATCCCACGTTCCTGATCCCGTTCTGCACGTGGCTCTTGATGGGCTATTTCCGTTCGATCCCGTTCGAACTGGAGGAATGTGCGCTCATCGACGGAGCAACACGCTGGCAGATCCTCACCAAGATCGTGCTGCCGCTGTCGGTGCCGGGCCTGATCTCGGCCGGCATCTTCGCCTTCACGCTCTCCTGGAACGAGTTCATCTACGCGCTGACCTTCATCCAGTCATCCGAGAAGAAGACGGTGCCGGTCGGCGTGCTCACCGAGCTTGTCCGCTCCGACGTCTACGAGTGGGGAGCACTGATGGCAGGCGCGCTGATCGGCTCGCTGCCGGTGGTGGTGCTCTATTCCTTCTTCGTCGAGCACTATGTGTCCTCGATGACGGGCGCGGTGAAGGAATAAGCGACGGCGTAGCGGCAGGCGCATGCGCCTGCCCAAGATAGCCATAGAGTGATCAAGATGGTTCGACGCTATGCTGACACTCGCTGGCAGTTTCCCTTCGCTGTTGCCATGGACCTATTCGACTACAGACCGACACAGACCGCCTCGCCGGGAGCAGACCAGCCCGCCATCGAGATTATAAAGCCCTAGCTCCTCTGATCCCTTCAAAAGCTGATCTCCACCGCCGCGGCGCTCCGCTTGGCCTCGCCATGGTACACCGCCTCGATGTTGCTGCCGTCGGGGTCGAGCAGGAAGCAGGCGTAGTAGCCAGGGTGATAGTGGCGCTCGCCGGGTGCGCCATTGTCCTTGCCGCCGGCGGCGAGCCCTGCCGTGTAGAAAGCGTCGACCATGGCGCGGTCCTTGGCCTGGAAGGCGAGATGGTGGCGGCCGGTGAGCACGCCTTGCGCTGTCCGGCTGTCGGCGCTGGAGACGAAGAGTTCGTCCGCCCAGAAATAATCCTCGGCCTCGCCGCCGATCGGAATGCCAAGCACCTCGAGCAGCGCGCCGTAGAAGCGACGGCTCGCCTTGATGTCTCGCACCACAAGATGAAGGTGGTCGATGAGCCGGCCGCGATAGAGTTGCATGGAGGTTCCCTGGTTGACGGGTCAATCTAGAAGGGACGGGAGCGCGGTCAATGCTGGCGCGGTGGACTGCTGACATACTGAAGGGTGGGCGGGACAGCGCCCCCTCTGGCCTGCCGGCCATCTCCCCACTTGGGGGAGATCAGCCTTCATGCGGCCTTTCGCCAACCGCCAAACTCGCAGAAAAAAGCGCCAGCGCCGGAACTGCCAATCTCCCTCCAAGTGGGGGAGATGTCCGGCAGGACAGAGGGGGCGCGAAGGAACGCGACCTTTCTGGTGGCAAGCCGGATCACCGCCTCCAAAATCCAGATAAAAAATGCAACCAGATTGTAGGATCGTTGTCGCCTGCGGCGTCCTTCGGACGCAAGCGGCACGAATGAGCCTGGAAAAACCGTGCCGCATCAAACAGGATGCCTTACGGCATGGGAGAAAACCATGAACCTTTCCTATCGTTGGGTCATCGTCGCGGCGGGCGCGCTGATGACTTGTGTGGCGCTCGGCGCGATGTTCTCGCTGGCGATCTTTCTCGAACCGATGTCGCTCGACACCGGCTGGTCGCGCGCCGGCATTTCCAGCGCCATGACCTTGAACTTCCTCGTGATGGGGCTCGGCGGCTTCGCCTGGGGCTCGATCTATGACCGGGTCGGCGCCCGGCCCGTGGTGCTCGCCGGCGCGGTGCTGCTCGGCCTGGCATTGGTGGTGGCGAGCCGCGCCGGCTCGCTGCTGGTGTTCCAGCTGAGCTACGGCGTGATCGTGGGCCTCGCGGCCAGCGCCTTCTTCGCGCCGATGATCGCGCTCACCACCGCCTGGTTCGACACCAACCGCAGCCTGGCGGTGTCGCTGGTCTCGGCCGGCATGGGCGTGGCGCCGATGACGATCTCGCCCTTCGCACGCTGGCTGATCTCGGCCTATGACTGGCGCACGGCCATGTTCGACATCGGCGTCATGGCTTGGGTGCTTCTCTTGCCTGCCGTCCTGCTGGTGCGCCAGCCGCCGTCGGCGGTTGCCGCGTCCGACGGCGGCACACCCTCGCCCACTGCCGACGATCCCGGCATGAGTGTCGGCCAGGCGCTGCGCTCGCCGCAATTTTTGGTGCTGGGCATGACCTTCTTCGCTTGCTGCGCGGCGCATTCCGGCCCGATCTTCCACATGGTGAGCTACGCGATGGCCTGCGGCGTGGCGCCGATGGCCGCCGTCTCGATCTACAGCGTCGAGGGTCTGGCCGGACTCGGCGGCCGCGTGCTCTACGGCGTGCTTGCCGACAGGTTGGGCGTCAAGCCGGTGCTGATCGCCGGGCTCGCCATCCAGGGCATGGTGATAGCGGCCTATCTCGGCGCCGCGCGGCTCGAACACTTCTACGTTCTCGCCGTCATCTTCGGCGCCACCTATGGCGGCGTGATGCCGCTCTACGCGGTGCTGGCGCGTGAATATTTCGGCGGCCGCATCATCGGCACCGTGCTTGGCGCCGCCACCATGCTCTCCAGCCTCGGCATGTCGTTCGGACCTTTGGCCGGCGGCATGATCTACGACGCCTATGCCAGCTATTCCTGGCTGTTCATCGGCTCGGCGCTGGTCGGCCTCGGCGCGGCCGCTATCGCGATTGCCTTCCCGCCGCAGCCGAGCAGGCAGCGGCTGCAGATGGCGTGAGCGGCGCAATCTCCCCCTCGAGGGGAGATTGCTAATTCCTGAGCGCTATCGTCGCCGCCGCCCCGCCCATGCATACGGCCGCGCCGCGGTTGAACAGGCGCGTGGCGCGCGGCGATTGCAAGCTGCGGCGCGTGCCGGCGCCGGCGATGGCGAAGGGGAACTGCACCGCCGCGAGGATGATGGCGGTGATGGCAAGAAGGATCGGCACGTCGAACGAAGACAGCGCGCCGATGTCGATCACCGTCGGCAGGATGGAGATGTAGAACAGCACCGATTTCGGGTTGCCGAGCGTGACCAGCACGCCCGAGAGGAAGGCGTTGCCGCCGCTCTTCGCCGCGCCGGCTTCCGATGCCTCGAAGGTCTCGCCGGCCTTCCAGAACTGGACGGCGAGGAAGCAGAGATAGCCGACGCCAGCCCATTTGATGGCGATCAGAAGGACGCTGAAGGTTTCGGCGATGAAGGCAAGGCCGGCCAGCACCGCGGCAAGGTAGAGCACGTCGCCCAGCACCATGCCGGCCGTCATCCAGGCCGCCTGCCGGTAGCCGCTGCGCAGCGCCTGCGCCACGATGGCGACAATCTGCGGCCCCGGGATGATGGCGGCGATCGCCAGCGCGCCGGCATAAGCGGCAAAACCCGACAATGTCATGGTAGTGTGGGATCCCTCGCGGTGGAGTCAGCAAGGACAATCGAAGGGTAGAGCGAGGGTGTCAACCGCGGACAGGGGAAGAGCCAGTGTCCGAGCGCCAATCTCCCCCTAGAGGGCCCTCACCCCGTCCCCGACCGCAGCGCCTCCCTGCCCTCGTCGTCGCGACGCAGGCGCTCGTCGGAGATCAGCACCACCGGGCACGGGCAGCGCTGCAGCACGCCGCTCGTCGTCTCGCCGAAGATGAGTTCTTCGCCCGGCCGCCGCGCCACGCCCATGACGATCAACGCCACCCGCCTGCCGGCCTGGCGGCCAATGGCATCGGCGGCGGCGGCCCTGCTCCTGATGGCAGTCTCGATCTCGACGCCATAGCGATCGGCAAGCGCGACGATGTCCTTCAGCACCGCCTCCCTGCGGCGATGCGAGACGGTGTCGCGCGGCTCGTCGCGGGCGACCCGCGCGACATAGAGCATCTTGACCGGCGCGCCGGTGACCGCGGCGATTGCCAGCGCCAGCTCGGCGCCACGGCGTGCAACCGACGTGCCGTTGACCGGCACCAGGATCCGGCCCGACTCGGGGCCGAGCCGCGGCATCCGGCGACCGGCGCTGGTGGGCTTCAGCACCAGGCAGAGCGGGCCGTCGAAGGCGCCGGCCACCTCGTTCAGCCGATGCGAGAAGCTGCCCTTCGAGGTGACAGCGCGGCCGAGGCCGATCAGCAGCATGCCGTAGCCCTTGCGCGCTTCCTTCGCGACCGCCTCGGCGGAGAGATGCACGTCGCGCCGGCGGCGCGTAAGGGGGGCTTCATGCGCGGGCTCCTCGTCGCTCTCCTTGGCGGCCTCGCGGCCATCCTCGGCCCCTTTCTCGACCTCGTCCAGGTGCGCCGCCTCTTCGGGGTCGGCATCGCTTTCGCCGCTGGCGTGCAGCACCGTCGTCGGTTTGCCGGCGCCGATCACGCCGGCAAGGTAGGCGGCAAAGCGGCCGACCACGCCCTCGTCGACCACCACAAGCAGCCGCTCCAGATTGGCGATGAAGCCGCGCTGGTCGACCTCCTCGCGCTCCAGCCTCTTCTTCTCCGCCTCGCCGATCGACAGGCGCCCCAGCGCCCAGCGCAACGTCGGCGGCATGGCCAAGGTGGTGATGACGGCCATGGTGAGGATCATGGTGAAAAGCGTGTGCGAGATCACGCCGATCGACAGGCCGATCGAGGCGACGATGACCTCGGTCGAGCCGCGCGCGTTCATGCCGCAGCCGACGGCGATCCCCTCGGCGCGGCTCATGCCGGCGACCTCGGCGCCGATGAAGGCGCCGCCGAACTTGCCGATGCTGGCGATCGCCACAAGCGCCACCGTGAGCAGCGCGAGTTCGCGGTCGGCAAGCACGGTGAGGTCGGCCGACAAGCCGGCAACGCCGAAGAACACCGGCATGAACAGCGCCGTGATGACGCCGCGCAACTGCCCCTCGATGTGACGCGACAGGATCGGCGACTCGCCGACCAATATGCCGGCGACGAAGGCGCCGAGCACGGTATGCACGCCGATCAGGTCGGTGATCAGCGCCATGACGCCCATGATGGCGAGGATGACTGTGACGACCGCGTATTCGCTACGGAAAGTGTCGTTGGTCCAGCGGATGGCATCGAAGACGATGCGGCGGCCGAGCGTGAAGGAAAAGGCCATGAAGAGAGCGACGCCGGCCAGCGTGAAGGCCAGGCTGCCGGTCTCGATGCGGCCATGGGTGGCGATGCCGATGGTGATGGCGATGATCACCCATCCGATCGTGTCTTCGATGATGGCCGAGGAGACGATGATCTGGCCAAGGTCGCGGCGCATGAAGTTCATCTCGCGCACCACCATGGCGACGATCTTGACCGAAGAGATCGACAGCGCCGTGCCGAGGAACAGGCCGGCGACGACGCGCTCGCCGCCGGCGGCGAGCAGCGTGTCCGGCATGAATTGCGCAGCGACGAAACCCAACGCGAACGGCACCGCGACGCCGGCCGCCGAAATGGAGAAGCAGGCGCGGCCGACCCGGCGCACCAGCCTCAGATCGGTCTCCATGCCGGTGAGCAGCAGAAGCATCAGGACGCCGAGCTGGGCGATGGCATTGATCATCGACTTCTGCGCGGCGTCGCCGGCAAAGACCACGCGCTCGGCCGTGGGCCACAGCCAGCCGAGCAGCGAAGGCCCGAGCAGGATGCCGCCGATCAGCTGCCCCATCACCGCCGGCTGGCCGAGTCGCTCGAGCAATTCGCCGATACCGCGGCCGATGACGAGCAGCAGGATGACTTCGAGAACGAAGATACCTTCGCTGGACATGCCGCTCTTCTCTGCGGCCCAGGCGACGGCCGGCATGAAAAGGAGCGCCGCCGCGGCAAGCGCGATCGTCCGGCGCCGGTTGAGCATGAAGGACAATTTCTGCACCCCTCGATTATGTCCCGCCATAACGGTTTCGCGCGTGCTTCGGTTGCACAGACGCTATCTTCCCCATCGAGGAGGAGATCGCCACAATTCTATTCAAATGCGGCGGTGGATGTTTGCGTTTGGGTAAAGCGAGTCGAGCATGGTCGAGACACGGCGGGCAATAAGGAGAAGCTAATGAAAAGCGACTTTGCCGCCGCCCACCTGCACTTGGACCGGGCCTGCCACTATCTGCGCGGCGACGATGAAACCAGCCGGACAGCGCTTGCGGCGCTGGACCTCGTGATCGAGGCGGTCGCTACCGCCCAATATGCCCGGCCCGAAGCCGAAGTGGTGCCGTTTCCGGCGGCTTCGAAGCGGGCATAACGTCTCATCCTACCCTGACTTATCCGCCTGAAAGGCGGGAACATTTTTGCCGGCCGCACATTGTGGTATATGGGGTGTGGCCGGCTCGTTCGGCCGGCCACGGCGGGAGGCACGTGGCAAGGGGATGTCGCAGGTTCAGACCATAAAGCCAGCCGAGGCGGCCGCCGCGCCGCGTGGCTCCGACGCGTTCGCGCTGAAGCTGACATCTTCCGAATTCGCGACCACCATGTCGCATTTCCACCGCGCCGAGATCGCGCGCATGGCCGGCTGGCGCGACCGGCTCGACCGCACCAGCAACTGGGCGATCACCGTGGTGGCGGCGATGCTTTCCGTGTCGCTGTCGACGCCATCCGCGCATCACGGCGTGCTGCTCTTTGCCATGCTTCTGATCACGCTGCTCCTGTGGATCGAGGCGCGGCGGTACCGTTTCTTCGACGTCTACCGGTCGCGGGTGCGCCAGTTCGAGCGCTATTATTTCGCGCAGATCTTCTCGCCGCAGCCGGATTTCGCCTCCAACTGGCTGGCGATCCTCGGCGAGGGCCTGCGCTCGCCACGCTTCCTGATCTCGCAGCGCTCGGCGCTGATCCGCCGGCTACGCCGCAACTACATCTTCATGTACACGATCCTGATGCTCGCTTGGGTGCTGAAGATCACCACGCCGAGCCTGTCGCGCGAAGGCTCGCCGATCGGCTTCGGCGCCTCGCTCGTCGACACCTTCCGGGTGGCGACGCTCGGTCCCATTCCCGGCATCGTGGTGGTGTGCGGCGTCACGGTGTTCTATCTCGCGATGCTTGCCGCCGCCTTCCTTATACGCGCCGACGACGGCGAGCTGTCGTTCGGCGACGTACATGTGTAAGCGACGGCGCCGCCATCCGCTCACAGTCCCGGCGGCCTGACGAAACCGTCGGTCAGCCGCGCCAGCGCCTTGGCGGTGGCGAGCAGCTTCATGTCCGAATGGCGGCGGCCGACGAGTTGGGCGCCGATCGGCAAGCCCTCCCGGTCGAGGGCGATCGGAATGACGGCGGCCGGATGTCCGGTCAGGTTGAAGCGGCAGGCATGGCTCAGCGCGCTCCAGTATGGCGTCTCGACGCCGTCGACGGGTATCGGCACCCCCATCTCGCGGTGGCGGAAGGCGGTGCACATCATCGCCGGGCAGACGAGCACGTCCCAGTCGTCGAAGAAGCGCTCCCAAGCATAGATGAACTCATCGCGCCGGTTGAGCGCCTCAAGATAGGCAGCCAGCGAGGGCGATGCTTCGCGCGGCTGCCGGAACACCTGCGAGTACCAGGTGATCAAATCGGAAAACAGCGCCCGCTCGGCGGCAAAATCATGATGCGGCAGAGCCTGCCCTACCCGCGCGCCGCCAACCTCGATCGCGCCGGCGAAGCCTGCAATCGCTTCGGCGATGTCGAGCGCGGACGGCACACCCGGGAATTCGGGCGCGAAGGCCACCCTGAGCGCGCCCAGCGGCGGCTCCGGCGCCTCGTCGGTCGCCACCGGCGGCACTTCGGTGTCGAGGCCGTCGGCACCGGCTATGAGGCGGTGGGCAAGGATGAGGTCGTCGACGTCGCGGGCCAAAGGCCCGATGTCGAACAGCAGGCGGAAACTGCGCGGCATGTCGGGCGGATCGGCGTAGCTGCCGGTGGTCGGCACGGTCGCCTGCGTCGGCTTGAAGCCAAAGATGCCGGTGAGATGCGCCGGCACGCGGATCGAGCCGCCGGCGTCGCTGCCGATCTCAAGCGGCACCAGCCCTGCGGCGACCGCGGCCGCCGCGCCGCCGCTGGAGCCGCCGGGCGTGCGGGTGACGTCCCAGGGATTGACGGTGCGGCCGAAGATCGGGTTGACGGTCTGAAAGTCGCGCAGCCTGGGCGGCACATTGGTCTTGCCGATGATGATGGCGCCCGCCTTGCGCAGCCGCGCGGCGATGGTGCTGTCGGTGGTCGGAACATGGTCGGCACAGGCCTCCAGGCCGACGGTCGTGCGCATGCCGGCGGTGGCGTGGCCGTCCTTCAGCGTGATCGGCACACCGATCAGCGGGCCAACGGCTTCGCCGCGCGCGATCGCCAGGTCGGCAGCCCTCGCTCCCGCGCGGGCGGCTTCCTCGTCGAGGGTGACGATGGCGTTGAGGAGCGGATTGACCAGCGCGATGCGGGCAAGCTGCGCCTCCATCGCCTCGACGGCGCTGATGCGTCGCTCGCGGATCGCCGCCGCCAGTTGCGAAGCGGTAAGGAAGGTGGTGTCGGGGTGGACCATGTCGGCAGTCTCCCTATCGGCGGCAGGCAGTAGGGAATAGGCAGTAGGAAATAGGCGACCAGAGAATAGCCGAACAGATGCCGCGAGCAGTGTGATCTCTTTCCTACTGCCTACGGCCTATCCTTTAATTCAACGAAAGCGTCGTGCGGAACTCCTTGGTGGTGTTGCGGTTGGGATAGGGCTCGGCCGGCACCGGGACGCCGAGATGGGCGCAGAGCGGTTCCCAGCCGTCGCCGAGCTTGTGGATCAGCAGGCGCTCGGCCGGCACGGTCTTCAGCACCGCCTCGACATTAGCCTCGTAAACGGCAATCGCATGCGCGCGGTCCTGCGGGCGGCCGCCGAAGACCTGCTTCGTGATCAGGGCGACGCCCAGCGACTCCTGATCCTTGCTGTCGGCAATGGCTGGCAGGATGGTCTTTGCGAAACTCTCCCACCAGCTTTCGGGCGAGCGCCAGGTCAGGATGACACGCGCCTGCGGGTAGGTTTCGATCAGCTCGCGCCAGTAATGCACCGACGGCCAGTCGACGCAGGATTTATAGCCAGCAAAGAGCCGGTCCCAGTCGGGCGCGGCGCCCTTGGCCAATGCTCGCCAGAGGCGTTTCTGCTCCTCGTGCGCCATCACCTCATACATGTGATGGCATGGGCCGAAGCCGAGCATCGTCAGCGCCTCGCGCATCGAATCGGTGCCGGTCCGGCCAAAGCCGGTTCCTATCACCCTGATCGTCATTTCCCCTCCTCCCAGTTCCTCCTTGGCGAGCCCGCAGCCGTGCGATCAGCCTCCCTGCACCACCAGCCGCAAGCGATTGCCCTCCGGATCGGCGATCTCGACCGCGCCGCCGGCCTTTTTCGACGGCGCGTTGGCGGCGGCGAGCCTTTGCGCCACCGCCGCAAGCTCCTCCGCGGACGCAAGCTCGACCGTGAAATTGTCGAGGCCGGCGGCATGCGGCGGCGGCTCGCGCAACTCGTCGCGCGCCCAGATGTTGAAGGCGACCATATGCGGCCGGCGAGCGGTGCCGCAGTCGAACATGCCGAAGGTTCGGGACTGGATGTGCGGCTCGAAGCCGAGCACGCCGACATAGAATTCCATCAGCGCCTCCGGCACGCGGGCCCGCATGTGGATGTGACCGATGAAGGCGTCTGGCGCCATCCTCTGCTCGACATGGCCCGAGTTGCCGAGGTCGCGCAGCAGGCCCGGAAGGTCCAGCGGTTCGAGCCCGGAATGCGCGCTGCCGTCGGTGGCAATCAGCGCCACGCGGCCGTCGGCCGACACTTGCCGGCGCAGGAAGCGCTCCGGCGTATCGAAGCAGATCTCGATGCCGTTGCCGGAGGGGTCGGAGACATAGAGCGATTCCGAAATCAGGTGATCCTGGGCGCTGTATCTCAAGCCCGACGCCTTGAGGCGGGCGGCCGTATGGGCGAGATCGCGGCGCGTCGTCACATGGATGGCGACGTGGAAGAGATCGCGCGATTTCTGCGGCAGGGGCACGCTCGCACCGGCATGGAGAACGATCAGCGTCCCGCCGCCGGCACCGAGTTCGGCGATAGCGTCGTCCTCGCCGACCAGCACGAGCCCAAGCGTGTCGCGCCAGACGGTCAAGGCCGCCGGGATGTCGGTCACCTTGAGATGGACCGGCCCGAGACGGGTGGCTTGAGACAGCAATCCTTCGCCCATTGTCGTTTTCCGATTGCGGTCGACAACCATATTAGCTGTGAATGATATGGCTGTCTCGCGCCAAGTTCGGGTTGACCCCTCCCCGGCGGGCGGCAACTATTGAGAAAGCGATTTGTTTTCACGCAATTCCGGACAAAAACCGCTGCACACTTTTTCTGGAATTGCTTTTAGCAGGAGGAACCTCCATGGACGAGACCGACCACTGGCGCAACATGGCGAGCGCGCCGCGGGACGGCAGCCGCATCCTGGTGACGGTGCGCTCGTCCGAGCAGGGACCGGCCGAGGTCGACATGGCCTACTGGTCGCGCGCCGACCAGTTCGGTGAGGAAGGCTGGCGGGCCTCCGACTCCTCGCCCGGCCGCGTGGTCGAATATGCCGAGCCGGAGCTGAGATGCTGGATGCCGCTGCCGACGGCCGGACGCGGCACGATGCCGAGCCCGTGGGAAGGAGACGACGTGCCGCTGGTGGATGGGGAAGGGATTTAGGGCCTTTCCCTTCTCCCCTTGTGGGAGAAGGTGGAGCCCAATCCTCAGAACAAAAACGCCGCCGTGGCAGGGTCCGGCCCCGTCCGGCCGTCCGCGGAGTCCATGCCGCGGACGGTCTGCATGTCGTTGTCATCCAGCTCGAAATCGAAGACGTCGAAATTGGCGGCGATGCGGTCCTGGTGGATCGACTTGGGGATGACGACCAGTCCTTGGTGCAGATGCCAGCGGATGATGACCTGGGCCACCGACTTGCCGTGCTTCTTCGCGATTCCTTCAAGCGTCGGGTCGGCGAGCAATCGGCCGCTGCCCAGCGGGCTCCAGCTTTCGATGCGGATGTCGTGCTTCTTGTGGAACTCGCGCTTGTCGCGCTGCTGGAAGCGCGGGTGCAACTCGATCTGGTTGACCGCCGGCGTCACGCCGGTCTCGCCGACGATGCGCTCCAGATGGTCCTGGTTGAAGTTCGACACGCCGACCGACCTGATGCGACCGGCTTGCTTGAGTTCGACCAGCGTCTTCCAGGCCTCGACATATTTATCCTGGCTGGGCACCGGCCAGTGGATGAGGAAAAGGTCGATCTGGTCGATGCCGAGCTTTCGCATCGTGTCGTCGAAGGAGCGGAGCGCCGCATCGCGCTGATGGCCGCCGTTGCGAAGCTTGGACGTGATGAACAGCTCGCTTCTCGGCACGCCGGCAGAGCGGATCGCCTCGCCCACCCCTTCCTCGTTGCGGTAGCCCTCGGCGGTATCGATGAGGCGGTAGCCGGCCTCGATCCCCCAGCGCACGACTTGTGACGTGATATCCGGATCGACCTGCCACACGCCGAGCCCGATCTGGGGAATGGTGGCGCCGTCGTTCAATGTCAGCTGTTCAGGCATGTGGATATCCTTCTGCACGGTGGGTTGGCCCCGCTCTATCTAGGCTGCGCTTTCAGTAATGCCAGTCGATGACAGCGCAGCGCCATGGGAACCGAGTCCCTCTGGCCGACTTATGAGTGAGGGTTGGGGACGCAACCAGCGGGTGACATGGCCGACGTTCGCAAACGAATCTCACCCAACCGCGAGAACACAACAACCTCGTGGCAGACAGAGGCGCGCAATCGCTTCATCATCGTCATCGGGGCGTCAGCCGGCGGGGTAGAGCCGCTGAAGCGGATCGTGAGCGACCTGCCCGCCGATCTGCCGGCAGCCGTGTTCGTCGTGCTGCATGTCGGTCAGGTCAGCTACCTGCCGGGAATCCTCGACCGCGTGGCAACCCTCAAAACGTCGGTGGCTGAGAACGGCGCGACCTTCAGGACTGGTAACATCTATGTGGCGCCGCCCGGCTTCCATCTTCTGCTCCACGGCGATCACATGATGCTGCGGCGCGGCCCGCGCGAGAACCTCGCCCGGCCGGCCATCGACCCGCTGTTCCGCTCGGCGGCGCTGAGCTACGGCGCAAGCGTCATCGGCGTGCTGTTGTCGGGAGCGCTTTCCGACGGCACCGCCGGCCTGAGGGCCATCAAGGCCGTCGGTGGGCTCGCGGTCGTCCAACACCCGAAGGACGCGCCGGTGCCGACCATGGTGGAAAGCGCGCTGCATTACGTCGAGATCGACCATTGCCTGCCGGCGGCGAAGCTCGGCGGATTGCTGGCCAAGCTGGCGGCAGAGCCGGCCGGCGAAACCCTGCCTGCGCCACCGGGTGTGAGGCTGGAAGCGGCGATCTCCGCGCAGGAGCATGCGACCATGAAAGATGAAGATCGACTTGGCAAACTGTCGGTGTTTACATGCCCGGAATGCCACGGGCCGCTGTGGGAAATCGAAGACGGTGACATGCTGCGCTATCGGTGCCATACCGGGCACGCTTTTACCGCCGACGCGGTGATGGAGGCGCAGTCGATCGAGGCGGACGAGATATTGTGGAGCCTGCTGCGATCGCATCAGCAGCGGGCACAGTTCGCCCGGCGCATGGCCGAGCGGGAAAGGGCACAAAATCGCTCCGGACTCGCCAACGAGTTCGGCCAGCGGGCAAAGGAATATGAAGCGGATGCCGCCCTGATCGAGCGCATCCTGGAAAGCAGGCGGGTGCAGGCAACAGACGATGGCTCAGTCGGCAAGGAAGGCTACAAGGAAGGCAAGGGCTAGCTCGCGCGACAATGCGAACCAGTCCGAGCCCTTCCCCATCATCGGCATCGGCGCTTCGGCGGGCGGCATCGGAGCATTGCAGAAATTCTTTCCCGAGGTGCCGGCCAACAGCGGCTTTGCCTATGTGGTCATCCAGCATCTCGACGCCGAGCACGAAAGCGTGCTTGCCAGCATCATCCAGCGCTGCACCACCATCGAAACGCAAACCGCGACCGAGAGCATGGAGATCGAGCCGGACAGGATCTACGTGATTCCCCCAGGCGTCTCGGTGACCGTGGAGAAGCACCGCTTTCACATCGCCAGGATGGCGGCAAACCGCGCCAAGCGGACGCCGATCGACGACTTCTTCACGTCGCTGGCGCGGGAGACGGCGGAAACTGCAGCCGGGGTGATTCTGTCCGGGACGGGCAGCGACGGCACGATCGGGCTGAGGGCAATCAAGGAACATGGCGGCCTGACGCTTGCGCAGGAGGGCGCCGAATATGACGGCATGATGCGCAGCGCCGTCCAGAGCGGCCTCGTCGACATGGTGCTTCCCGCGGAACAAATGGCCGCCAAGCTGGTCGGGTATTTCAGCCACGCAAAGCGCCCCGAAAGCGAGCGCGAGCGTCGCAAGGGCGAGGTGGCCGAACAGCTTTCGCGCATCGCGGCGCTGCTTCGTGTGCGCACCGGTCACGATTTCAGCGGCTACAAGGACAACACCATCTTGCGGCGCATCCAGCGGCGCATGCAGGTCCTGCAGATCGACGATCCGACCGCCTTCTACGAGCGGCTGCGCGACGAGCCGCAGCAGGTCGACCTTCTGTTCCAGGACCTTCTGATCGGCGTGACCAGCTTCTTCCGCGACCCGCAAGCCTTCGAAGCGCTGGAACGCATCGTCATCCCCAAGCTTTTCGAGGACCGCAAGTCGGACGAGACGATCAGGGTCTGGGTGCCGGGATGCGCCACCGGCGAGGAAGCCTATTCGATCGCCATGCTCTTGAAGGAGAGCGCGCCGCGGGGCGCCGCCTCGCCCAATCTGCAGATCTTCGCCACCGACATCGACGAGCGCGCCCTGGAAGTGGCCCGCGCCGGCCGCTATCCGGCGACGATCGCGACCGATGTGACGCCCAAGCGCCTCAAGGAATTCTTCTCGCGCGAGGACGGCACCTATCGCGTTTCCGCCGATTTGCGCGAGATCTGCCTGTTCTCGGCGCACAATCTGTTGCGCGATCCGCCCTTTTCCAAGCTCGACCTGATCGCCTGCCGCAACCTGCTGATCTACATGGGACCGGAACTGCAGGAGAAGATCGTTCCGATCTTCCACTACGCGCTGCGCAACAACGGCTATCTCTTTCTCGGCTCCTCGGAGAACGTCACCCGCCACGGACGTCTGTTCTCGACCATCGACAAGGCGAGCCGCATCTTTCAGAAACGAAGCGGGATCGCCATGCAGCGGCTGCCGGAATTCCCGCTGGCGGCGGCCAGGCAGGCGCCACCGATCGCGCGCCGGGGGACGACGGCGACAACCCTGCGGGAAGTCGCGGAGCGGGTCCTCGTCGAGCGCTATTCGCCGGTCTACGTGGTCATCAACGCCGATGGCGAACTGATGCACAGCTCGGCAGGCACGGGCAAATATCTGGAGCTCGCCGCCGGCGCCCCAGATCACAACGTGTTTTCGATGGCGCGCCGCGGGCTTCGCATGGATTTGCGGGCGGCGCTCCACAAGGCGGTCAGCACCGGGCAGGCGGCGGTCCAGAACAAGATCAGCATCGGCACCAATGGCGGGCGCCAGACGATCAGCCTGGCCGTGCAGCCGCTGCCGCCCGACGGCTCGTCCGACCCACTCTACATGTTGGTCTTCAGGGATGTGGGCAGCATCAAGCCGGAGGCCGAGGACGAACCGGTCCACACGACCGACGATGTCGAAAGCGCCAATGTCAGCCAGCTCGAAAAGGAGCTGAGGGAAACCAGGGAGCGGCTGCAGATCACCACGGAGGAGCTCGAATCCTCCAACGAGGAGCTGAAGTCCTCCAATGAGGAACTGTCCTCGATCAACGAGGAACTGCAATCCTCCAACGAGGAGTTGGAGACCTCCAAGGAGGAACTGCAGTCGATCAACGAGGAACTGCAGACCGTCAATGCCGAGCTCAACATCCGCGTCGACGAGCTCAGCCGCGCCAACAACGACATGGCGAACCTGCTCGAAAGCACGCAGATCGCGACCGTGTTCCTCGACCGCGAGCTCTGTATCAAGAGCTTCACGCCGACGGCGCGCGACCTGTTCAGGCTGGTCGAGAGCGATGTCGGCCGGCCGCTCGCGCATGTGCGCCCGCGCTTCCCCGCCGACGGCCTGCAGACCGACATGGAGCAGGTGCTGCACAGGCTCGGCACGATCGAGCGGCAGATCGGGGGCGTCGACAACGCCAAGCGCTACATGATGCGGGTGCTGCCCTACCGGACGGTCGACAATGTCATCGCCGGCGTGGTCGTCACCTTTGTCGACGTCACCAAGATCGCGCAGGCGGAAGAAAGGATCGGCACGCTTTCGCACGACCTGCGCAACCGCGTCGAGAGCCTGGAGACGCTGCTCGACCTGGTGCCGGTCGGCATCATCATCGCCGAACAAGCCAATGGTGCGATCCGCGCCAACCGTCGCGCCATGGAGCTCTCCGGCATGCCCGCCACGGATGGCAAGCTACCGGCCCTGTCGCTGATGTCGAACGGCGCCGCGGTGGAAACGGAGGACCAACCCCTGCAGAAGGCGATGCGAACGGGCAAGCCGATCCGCGCCTACGAGGCGAGAATCGCGCGGGCGGACGGCAGCAGCATCGACGTGGCGATATCAGCCAATCCGCTGTTCGACGAGTCCGGCAAAGTTCGTGGCGCAATCTCGACCCTGGTCGACATATCGGACCACAAGGGGGCGGAGCGCAGCAAGGAAAGGCTGGTGCATGAATTGCAGCATCGGGTGAAGAACATCCTCGCCACGATCACCGCGCTGACCTCGCGCATGCTCCGCTCGTCGAGCTCGATGACGGATTTCTCGACCTCGTTCCAGGAGCGGTTACACGCGATGGCGCGCACGCATGAAGTGCTGTCGTCTCACAATTGGGGCGATGCCGACCTCGAGCAGTTGCTTAGGGCGATGCTCTCTCCTTTCGGCAGCGGGGAACGCCAGGCCCTCGTTGTCCGGGGCCGGCCGTTCCATCTCGGCGCAGCAGCGGCGGCGACGCTCGGCATGGTGTTCTTCGAGCTTGCCAGCAACGCCGCCAAATACGGAGCGCTTTCCGTCGACACCGGCCGCGTCGAAGTCTCCTGGGACGTGGTGAAGCCCGGCACGTTGTCGATCACTTGGAAGGAAACCGGCGGCCCGGCCGTGGACGAGCCGTCGCGCATGAATTTCGGAACAACTTTCATCCAGCAGAGTTTAGAGTACGAGCTGGCAGGGAGCGTCGCGTTGAACTTCAGGCCCACCGGCCTGGAATGCCTACTTGAGATTCCTCTGCCCCAGACGGAAGCCTTCGAGCTGTTACCCAGCCACGCATGAACAAGAGCGCCCCACTATCCGGCCTGAGGATCCTCGTCGTCGAGGATACTTTTCTGGTCGCGCTCGATCTTTCCGACGAATTGACGAATGCGGGCTGCGATGTCGTCGGACCCGCGCCCTCGGTCGAACAGGCGCTCGAGCAGATCGACGGTGTCGAGCTGGACGGGGCGGTGCTCGACGTCAACCTGCATGGCGAACGCAGCTTCCCGCTCGCCGAGCATCTCGCGGCCCGCGACGTGCCTTTTGTTTTCCTCACCGGCTATGACAGCGCCACGATCTTTCCCGATCGGTTCCAGGATTCGCCGAGACTGTCGAAGCCCGTCGAAAGCCGATTGCTGATCGAGGCGGTCGCGCGGTTTGGCAACAACAAGCACTGAGCCTTCTTCCCTTCTCCCTTTGTGGGAAAGGGCGAGCCTCACCCCTTCGCCCCGAACCTCAACCCGTCCATCAAGAGCTTCACCAGCCTTCCCGACCGCTCGCGCCAGTCGGGTGTGTTGGGAGCGGAGTAGATGCCGCCGAGCGCATGCATCACATCGGAAGCGTCGACATCGACGCGGATCTTTCCCGAGGCGGCGGCCGCTTCGACCAGGGCTCGCATGGCGCCTGAGACACGGCCCGACGTATCCGAGAACAGCGTCGAGTTGGAGCTGAGCAGCAGGCGCAGGCTGGTGGCGAGCCCTCGCTTGGTGGCGATGTAGTCGACGAAGCGCTGCATCCAGAGCTCCAGCGCGACATCGGCCGGATGATCGCGGGCGAGTTCGTCGGCCGCCTGGCAGAGCCCCTCCACCTCGCGGCGGTAGACCACCTCGACCAAATGCTCGCGCGTCGGGAAATGCCGATAGAGCGTGCCGATGCCCACCCCTGCCCGCTTCGCGATCTCCTCCAGCGAAGCATCGACACCGTCCGAAGCGAAAGCCTGCGCCGCCACCTCGACCAGCTTGTCGCGGTTGCGCTGCGCATCGGCGCGCAACGGCTTCGGCGCCGAGCTTTCAGGCTTCTCGTCAATCTCCGGCGGCTGGTCGGCCACTTTTTTCTCCACTCTCGCAATATGGGGGTTGAACCGAAGTGGCCCAGTCCCCAAGTAAATAAACGGAGGCGCCTCCGTTTTAGTGGAGCACCTTTATCATATAATCAGGGGAAGCGGTATGTCACGTGTCGAAGGACGAGAAGCTTACCCTGGCCGCTGGAGAAGAGTGGAGACGGTGAAGTTGCCAATCTCCCCCCTTGCGGGGGAGATTAGTCTCTCCGCAGTCGGCGCCTTCCCTCGGATGTTGCTCTTGCCCCATCCCGCCCAAGCCCCATTTCCATCCGCCTAGCGTCCAGCAATTGGAGCCCGACGCCTCATGACCAGCCAGATCATCATCGATCCTCCCGAAGACGGCCATTTCAGGAATGGCGATGCCACCAACGGCTCAACCGCACAGCCCAGCCCGACCACGCTTTCCATCCATCTCACCATCAACGGCGAGACCCGCGCGCTCGATATCGAGCCGCGCGTCACGTTGCTCGATGCGTTGCGCGACCGGCTCTCCCTCACCGGCACCAAGAAAGGCTGCGACCAGGGCCAGTGCGGCGCCTGCACCGTCCATGTCGACGGCCAAAGGGTGTTGGCCTGCCTGACCTTGGCAGCACAAGTCGAGGGACGCTCGATCACCACCATCGAAGGGCTGGCCGACGCGGACGGCACGCTCAACGCCGTGCAGGCCGCCTTCCTCGAGCAGGACGCCTTCCAGTGCGGCTATTGCACGCCGGGACAGATCATGTCGGCGGTGGCCTGCATCCGCGAGGGCCATGCCGGCTCCGACGAGGAAATCCGCGAATATATGGCCGGCAATCTGTGCCGCTGCGGCGCCTATCCGCACATCGTCGCCGCCGTTCGCCAGGCAGCCAGGGAGCTCCGCTCATGAGAGATTTTTCCTACCTTCGTGCCGACAGCGTCGAGGCCGCACGCAACGCCGCCGCCCTCCCCGGCGCCATGCTGCTTGCCGGCGGCACGACGCTGGTCGACCTCGCCAAATGCGGCGTCGCCGAACCCTCGACCGTCATCGACATCAGCCACATCGAGGGGCTGAACGCCATCGACGTCGGCGCCGAACGCGCGGTGATCGGCGCGTTGGCGAAGATGAGCCATGTCGCCGACAATCCGCAAGTGAAGAGCCACTTTCCGGCCGTGTCGGAAGCGCTCTGGCAGGCGGCCTCCGCGCAGCTTCGCAACATGGCAACCATCGGCGGCAACCTGATGCAGCGCACGCGCTGCCCCTATTTCCGCGATCCGCAAAACTTCCCGGCCTGCAACAAGCGCGCGCCGGGCAGCGGCTGCTCGGCGATCGGCGGCGTGACGCGCGGCCATGCGGTGCTCGGCACCAGCGAGGCCTGCATCGCCACCTATCCGGGCGACCTCGCCGTCGCGCTCGTCGCCTTCGACGCAGAGGTCGATCTCGGCGAGCGGAAGCTGAAGGTCGAGGACTTCTTCCTCGCCCCCGGCGCCACCGCCGAGCAAGAGCACGACATCCGTCCCGGCGAGGTGATCACGGCAATAGAGATCCCCGGCTCGGCTGCAGCCAGGCGCTCGACCTACCTCAAGGTGCGCGATCGCCAGTCCTATGAATTCGCGGCGGCAAGCGCTGCCGTCGGGCTGGAACTCGAAGCCGACGGCCGCACCATCCGCGACATCCGCGTCGCGCTCGGCGGCGTCGCGACGAAACCGTGGCGCACGCGGACGGTGGAAGACGCGCTCAAAGGCAAGCCGCTCGACGAAGCGACCGTGCGCAAGGCGAGCGAGCTCGCCATGGAGGGCGCCGTCGACCATGGCGCCAACCACTACAAAATAGCGCTCGCGCCGCGTGTGATCGCGCGCGCCATCCTCAAAGTGGGAGAGACGGCATGACCGTTCACGACATGAAACACGCGGCGTCGGACAGCGCGCGGCTCGAAGCGGTCGGCGGACGGCTGTCGCGTGTCGACGGCCCGGCCAAGATCACCGGCGCCGCCCACTACGCCGTCGAGCAGCAGCTCGAAGGGCTGACGCATGCGGTGCTGGTCGGCGCGACGATTGCCGCCGGCAAGGTCACTGCGATCGACACCCGCGCCGCGGAGACGGCACCGGGCGTGCTCGCCGTGCTGACGCCCGAGACCATCATGGAGCTGAAGGGCGCGTCGGACTGGCTGGGCAACCCTCCGTCGCAGCCGACCTACAACCCCCTCGCCCGCGAGGTCACCTTTTCCGGTCAGCACATCGCGGCCGTGGTGGCCGAGACTTTCGAGCAGGCGGTGGCGGCGGCCGCGCTGGTCAAGGTCTGGTATGACGAGACGCCGGCCATCGTCGACTTGAGCGACAGCAAGGCCGGCGACGGCATCCCGATCGAGGCCATGACCAAGGAATGGGGCGACGCCGAAGCCGCCTTCGCCGAGGCGCCGGTGCGCGTCTGCGTGGCCTACAACACGCCGCGCGAGTTCCAGGCGGCGATGGAGCCGCACGGGCTGATCGCGCGCTGGGAAGGCGACGAGCTCACCATCTGGGAGCCGAGCCAGTGGCTGGACGGCATGGCGCGCACCTATGCCGAATGGTTCGGCGTGCCGTTCGAGAATGTGCGGCTGGTCTCGCCCTATATCGGCGGCGGCTTCGGCTCGAAGGCACTGGCGCTCGCGCACAGCGCGGTGGCCGCCGCGGCGGCCAGGATGCTGGGGCGGCCGGTGAAGCTGGTGCTCAACCGCCCGCAGAATTTCACCTCCTATGGCGGCCGCGCCGCGACGCGGCAGACCGTGGCGATCGGCGCCGACCGCGAAGGCCGCATCCAGTCGATCGTGCATCGCGGTATCAACGAGACGGCCGTCGACGGCATGTGGGTCGAACCGCTCGGCTCGGTCACCTCGATCATGTACGCCACGCCCAATTTCTCCTCGAAGCAGAATGTGGTGCGCGTGAACACGGTGGTGCCGGGGGCAAAACGCGCGCCAGGCGAGAACCCGAGCGCCTTTGGCATCGAATGCGCCATCGACGAGCTTGCATACGAGCTCGGCATCGATCCGCTGGAGATGCGGCTGATCAACTACGCCGAACAGGACCCGCACGCGAAGAAGGCGTGGTCGACAAGGCAACTGCGCGAAGCCTTCGCCGTCGGCGCGGAAGCCTTCGGCTGGGCGAAACGTTCGCCCGCGCCGCGCTCGATGCGCGACGGCCATCAGCTCATCGGCTGGGGCGTGGCGGCCGGCACCTACCCGGTGCGGCGCGCCCATGGCGAGGCGGTGGTGAAGATACTCGCCGACGGTTCGGTCGAGGTCGAAAGCTCCTCCATCGACATGGGCCAGGGCACCTACACGATCCTGGCGCAGACCGTCGCCGAGACGCTCGGCGTGCCCGTGGAGCAGGTCTCGGTGAAGCTCGGCGACTCGCGCCTCGCGCGCGCCGGCGTCACCGGCGGCTCACGGCTTGCCGGCGTCATGACGGGCGCCGTCTACAAGGCGGCCGGCCAGGCGCTCGACGAGATGATCGGCCTGGCGCTCTCCGATCCGCGCTCGCCCTTCCATGGGCTGCAGGCGAACACGCTGCAAGTGCGGGACGGCCGCATCGCCTCGCCACGCGGCGATGGGCCGGAGCTGTCGATCGCCGAATTCCTGGCGGCCATCGGCCGCGAGCGGATCGAGGCCAAGGGCGACACCGTTCCTGCCAGCTTCACGCCGGAACAGCGCTACAACAACTACACCACCATCGCCGTGGCGATCCCGCACACCGAGGGCGACTATTCGCGCCATTCCTGGTGCGCGCATTTCGTCGAGGTGCGCGTCGACGAGGATTTCGGCACGGTGCGCGTGTCGCGCGTGGTGTCGGCGCTGGATTCCGGCCGGCTCTACAACCCCAAGCTGGCGGAGAGCCAGTGGAAGGGCGGCATCATCATGGGCATCGGCCAGGCACTCTTGGAGGAAGGCATCGTCGATCGCCGCCACGGCCGCATCGTCAACGGCAACCTCGCCGACTACATGCTGCCGACCAATGCCGACATCCCGGATATTCAGACGATCTCGGTCGGCATCCCCGACCCGCACTCCTCCGCCCTCGGCGGCAAGGGCGTGGGCGAGCTTGGCATCGTCGGCGTCGCACCCGCGATCGCCAACGCGGTGTTCCATGCGACGGGAAAGCGGGTGCGGGATCTACCGATCACGCTGGAGAAGTTGATCTGAGGTGGAAGTTGGGCGCCGGCGCCAAAGCTGCCAATCTCCCCCTTGTGGGGCCCTTGTGGGGGAGATCACTCGCTCGTGCGCTTTCGCCAATCTCCGACGGTGCCCTTCCTACCAATCCAGCCCGAACACCAATTTGCCGAAATGCAGGCCGCCGGCGGCCATGTGGGTGTAGGCTTCGGTCGCCTCGTTCTGTGAAAACACCTGGTCGACGACCGGCTCGATGCCGGCGGCGCCGACGGCCCGGGCGGCGTCGCGCAGGTCGGACACCGATCCGGTGTTGTTGCCCACCACCTTCAGCGCCTTGATGATGATCGGCAGCAGGTTGACGGTCGCCTCGGCGCCGGTAACGAAGCCGATGGTGAACAGCGTGCCGCCGGGCGCGGTGGCATTGACGGCGCGCGCGAAGGTGGCGGTGCCGCCGGTCTCGACGACGAGGTCGGCGCCGACGCCATCGGTCAACTCCAGCACCTTGCCGTCCCAGTCGGGCGTCGCGCGGTAGTTGATGAGATGATCGGCGCCGAGCGCCTTGGCCCGCTCCAGCTTCTCGTCCGACGACGAGGTGATGACGACGGTCGCGCCGGCCGCCTTGGCAAGCTGAAGCGTGAAGATCGAGACGCCGCCGGTGCCGAGCAGCACGACGACAGAGCCCGGCCCGACGCCGGCGGCGCGGATCGCGTTCCAGGCGGTGGTGCCGGCGATGGGGAGCGTCGAGGCCGCCTCGAAGGAAAGATGCGCCGGAATCGGCACGATCGAATTGGCCGGCAGCGCCACATATTCGGCGAGCGATCCGGGCAGCGAGATGCCGCGCATCTGCGTCATCTCGTAAGGACGCGGCCGGCCGCCGATCCAGCGCGGCTTGGCGTGAGCGACGACGCGGTCGCCGATGGCGAAGCTTGTCACGCCCTCGCCGAGCGCGACGATCTCGCCGGCGCCGTCGGCGATGGGTATGAGCGGGAAAACCGGTCCGGGATAGTTGCCGCTCGCCACAGCGACATCGACGAAATTCAGGCTCGCCGCGCGCTGGCGGATCAGCACCTCGCCGCGCTGCGGTTCGGGCGTGGCGACGCTGGCGGTACGGAAGGCGTCAAGCCTGGGCTGGCTGAGTTCGATGGCTTTCATGGGTTCACTCCGTGGGTGGTCGATTGACGGGTTGAGTGAACCTATCTGCTGCGCTATTCCTCGATAATTGCCGAGCTTTGCATTTGAGTATTGCAAATGATGCAGCAATCCCATGAGCCCTCCGCTCTTGCCGAAATGGTGGCTTTCGTCGCCGTCGCCGAGGCGCGCTCCTTCACCAGGGCAGCGGCGCGGGTCGGACGCGACGCCACCATCCTGTCGCGCCGCCTGCAGTCGCTGGAGGAGCGGCTTGGGGTCCGGCTGCTCCACCGCACGACGCGCAGCGTCTCGCTGACCGAGGCGGGCGCGGAATTCCTGGTGCGCGTGCGCGCCATCCTCGCCTCGGTCGACGAGGCGGAAGCCGCCGCCTCCGCCCATGCCGGCGGCCGGCCGCGCGGGTTGCTGCGGCTGGCGCTGCCCGGCACCTTCGGGCGCATGTGGATCGCGCCGTTCCTGCCACAGTTTCTCGCCGAGTTCCCGGATGTGCGGATCGAAGCCGAATTCTCCAACCGTTTCGCCGATCTCGTCGCCGAGAATTTCGACGTCGCCGTCCGGCTGGGCAGCCTCGAGGATTCGCGCCTGGTGGCGCGCAAGGTGGCGACGCGGCGCCGGCTGCTCTGCGCCGCGCCCTCCTACCTTGCGCGAAGGGGCCGGCCGGAAACGCCGCAGGCGCTGCTCGAACATTCCTGCCTCGGCTTCACCGGCTTCCAGACCTTTCCGGCTTGGGAGATGACCGACCGCGAGGGCCGACGCGTGCGCGTCGAGGTTTCGGGACCGCTCACCAGCGACGACGCCGAGGTGCTGGTCGAGGCCGCCGTGCAAGGCGTCGGCCTGATGATGAGCACCGACTGGCTGGTCGGGCGCGAGCTCGCCGACGGGCGGTTGGTGCCGATCCTGGAGGACTGGACGCTGGCCGACGAAGGCGCGGTCTATGTCGTCATGCCCTCAGCCAAGGGCCAAGCCGCCAAGACCCGCGCCTTCGCCGACTGGATCGGCAAGCGATTTTCGCCAGAACCGCCCTGGCGGCAGGGCAAAGGTGCTGATCTCCCAGCTTGAGGAGATTAGCCACTCGCCCGCTTTCGCCAACTCCAATATGATCCGGCCACCACGGGGGAAGCATCATGAAAAGCGTATTGGCAACCGTCATCCTGGCGCTACTCACCACCCTACCCGCCCATGCTGCCTCCTGCGGCTGGTCCGCCAAGATGGAGGAGGACGAAGGCGGCAGTGTGCTGATGGCCTCTGTCTGCGGCGGATCGAAGGGCGATGCGCATCTGATGCTGGCCTGCTTCGGCAAGCCGGTGCTGAGCTATGATCTCGGCGCCGCCGGCGGGCAGCTCGAGCCTGGCATCAGCGCGGATTTCACGTTCAAGGCTGGCGGCAAGAGCCTGACCAAGAAGCTCGATCTCGAGGCAATGTACAATTATTTCACGGCGGAACTCTCCGGTCCTTCCGATCCGCTGCTCGCCCTGCTGCGCGGCAAGGGGGAGGTGACGGTTACCGCCGGCAAATACGGCGCGGCGAGCTTTCCGCTGAAGGGCTCCGGCGCCGCGATCGGCAAGGCGCTGGCCGAGTGCGGGAAAGGTTCGGGCGGCGAGGCGGATTAATCTCCCTCCTTGAGGGGGAGATTACCCGCCTCCTCCCTCCGGCTTCAGGAACTGCCGCAGCAAATCCACCGGCAGCGGGAAGACCACCGTGGAGGAGCGTTCGCCGGCGATGTCGTGCAGGGCCTCGAAGTAGCGCAACTGCATGGCCTGCGGCTCCTCGGCCAGCATCTTGCCGGCCTCGACCAGCTTTGCCGCGGCCTGCTGCTCGCCGTCGGCGTTGATCACCTTGGCGCGCCGCAGCCGCTCGGCCTCGGCCTGCTTGGCGATGGCGCGGATCATGCTCTCGTTCAGGTCGACATGCTTGATCTCGACATTGGAGACCTTGATGCCCCAGGCGTCGGTGCGCTGGTCGAGTATCTCCTGGATGTCGCTGTTGAGCCTGTCGCGCTCGGCCAGCATCTCGTCGAGCTCGTGCTTGCCCAGCACCGAGCGCAGCGTGGTCTGCGCAAGCTGGTTGGTGGCGGTCATGAAATCCTCGACCTGGATGATCGCCCGCTCGGCGTCGACGATGCGGAAATAGAGCACCGCGTTGACCTTCACCGAGACGTTGTCGCGCGAGATGACGTCCTGCGGCGGCACGTCCTGCACGACTACGCGCAGGTCCACCCTGACCATCTGCTGGATGAAGGGAACGAGGATGATGAGGCCCGGTCCCTTGACGCCGGTGAAGCGGCCAAGCGTGAAGACCACGCCGCGCTCGTATTCCCTGAGGATGCGGATGGCCGCCGACAGGAACATGATCACCAGCAGCGCGAGGATCAGATAGGCGACATAACCGACTGTCATTGTCTTGCTCCGTCGTTTCCCGGCCCGTTGCTTCCCGCTCCACGCCGCCGCACCGTCAGCACGAGATCGCTGACGCCAGTCACCTCCGCGCGATCTCCCGGCGCGATCGGCTCGTCGGCTTTCGCCCGCCAGCGTTCGCCAAGCGCCAGCACATGGCCCTCGCCGCCTTCCCAGTCGAGAATCTGCACGGGCAGGCCGCGCATCGCCTCGCCGCCGATGCGCGGCGGATTGCGCCGCGCCGCCCAGACATAGCTGCCCCCCAGCAGCGCGAGCCCGAGCGTCAGCGCGGCGGCCGGACCGATGATCGCCCAGGATATGGCGAAGCCCGGCCCCTCGACCTTGAGCAGCATGGCCGCGCCGAGCAGGAACGCGGCCGCGCCTCCGACCCCCAGCACCACCGTCGGATTGAAAGCCTCGACGATGAGGAAGCCGACGCCGAGCAGCATCAGGGCGAGCCCGGCATAGTTGATCGGCAAGAGATCGAGCGCGTAGAGGGCGAGCACGAGGCAGGTGGCGCCGATGACGCCGGGCGCCACCGCGCCGGGGCTCGTCACCTCGAAGACCAGACCATAGAAGCCGAGCAGCATCAGGATAACGGCGACGTTCGGATCGGTGATGACGGCGAGAAGCCGGATGAACCAGCCGGGATCGAGCGTCTCGACGGCCAGCCCCTTCGTCGCCAGCACCTGCTTCTTGCCGGCCACCTCGACGGTGCGGCCATCGGCGAGCTGCAAGAGCTCGGTCGTGTCGCGGGCGACGAAGTCGATGACATGTTCCTGCAGCGCGGCGCTCGCCGAAAGGCTCGCCGCCTGGCGCACGGCCTTCTCGCCCCAGTCGCCGTTGCGGTTGCGCAGCTCGGCGAGCGAGCGGATCAGCGCCACCGCGTCATTGGTCACCTTGGCCATCATCGGATCGCCGGATGGCTGCCCGGTGCTCTTGTCGTCCTTCTCGCCGCCCGGAAGCGAAGGCAGCCCGCCGATCTCGACCGGCGTCGCCGCGCCCAGATTGGTGCCGGGCGCCATCGCGGCGACATGGGTGGCGTAGAGGATGTAGGTTCCGGCGCTCGCCGCGTGGCCGCCGGCCGGCGCGACGTAACCGATGACGGGAACGGGAGAGGCCAGGATATCGGCGATCATCTCGCGCATAGAGGTGACCAGGCCGCCCGGCGTGTCGAGCTGAAGGATGAGAACCGCGGCGTTGCGCTCGGCCACGGCCTTGAGCGCCTCCTTCAACTGGCGGGCGCTCGCCGGACCGATGGCGCCGTCGATCGCGATGCTGAGAGCAACCCTCTCCGCCGCCATTCCGGCCGAGGAGAAGGGAAAAAGAACCGCGGCAGCCACGAAGGCCGCTGCCAAAAGGGCCACCCGCGCGAGTCTCACGCTCAAAGCTCCTTGGATTCAATATGGGGTTGTAGCGGGCCAAGTCCAATGAGGGTGGCGGAGCGCTGCGCCCTTCCCTCTCGCCCTTGTGGAAGAAGGAGAGGCGCATCCCCCGATTCCACGGCAATTTCGACGCAGGCTCCAACGCTGGCTCCCTCGCCCATCCTGCATTCTCCCCGTCGACCGCGCGAACGAACGCGCCCGCAACCAATGGAGACGACAATGACGGCTTTGGATCGAGCCACCATCGAAACCGGCCGGGCGGGCTTCAGCCTGTCCGGCTTTGCCCGGCGCACATTCAGCCTGGCCTATCGCGCCATCAAGATGCGCAATGAACGTGCCGCGCTGCAGGCCATGCCGGACTTCCTGCTGAAGGACATCGGCATCAGCCGCTCGCAGATCGAGTATTATACCCGCGTGCGCCTTGCGCCCTCCGATACGGGTGGGATGGACCGCTGAAGCATCGCCGCTTCGGCGGCCGGAATGCTTGAAGGCCCTTCAAAAACCCCGGCGTCGCCGGGGTTTTCGCGTTTGGCCATGCCCCTGGCGACCGGCGTCTCCGGCGTTGGGATCGTGCGGCGGGCGCGCGTCCCAAATGAAACGCCCAATGCAATTTCCACGGTGGGCGTATCAAAAATTCCACGCTCGCACCCACTCTCGCTCAAACGCTCGACCGCCAAAGGAATGCCGTCACGGCAACCAAGCCGCAAACAACCTTCGGAGTAGAAAAGATGCAACCCAACACCAAGCCTGCACGACTTCCGCTCAACGGCGTCGACACGCCCAACCTGATCGCGACGATCAATTTCGTGGCGGGCCAGCCGGAGCTGGCGAAGTTCCAGTTCCGCGCCCACAACGAATGGATCGAGGGCACGCACAGCAAGAGCGTCATGCACGGCTTCTTCGGCGCCGGCCAGGAGCAGAAGCACGAGAAGCCCTATTATGCCGACAGCGACCATCCGGCGATCCTGTGCGGCGCCGACAATGCGCCGACCCCGGTCGAATGGCTGCTGCATGCGCTGGCGAGCTGCCTGATGTCGGGCGTCGCCAACATCGCGGCAGCGCGCGGCATCAAGCTCACCCGGGTCAAGTGCTCGGTCGACGGCGACATCGACCTGCGCGGCATCCTCGGCATCTCCGACGAAGTGCGCAACGGCTTCCAGAACATCCAGGTATCGTTCGAGGTCGAAGGCAACGCGCCGGCCGAGAAGCTCACCCAGCTCGTCGAACAGGCCCGCGCCCGCTCGGCGGTCTACGACGTGCTGACCAAGGGCGTGCCGGTCACGGTCGGGATCAAGACCATCCAGTGATCCCGACAATCCAATGACCCGCCGGGGAGACGGTTTGCACACGGCCGTCTCCCTCAATGCCATCGGACAGGAACCATGAAACGGGCTGACGTCGTCATCGTCGGCGCGGGCCAGGCCGGCCTTGCGCTCAGCCATTGCCTCGGCCGGATCGGCATCGAGCATGCCGTGCTGGAGCGCGGCCGCATCGGCGAACGCTGGCGCTCGCAGAGCTGGCGCACGCTCAGGCTCTTGACACCCAACTGGCTGAACGCGCTGCCCGGCTCGCCCTATGAAGGCGGCGATCCCGACGGCTTCATGGACAAAAGCGCCTTCGTGGCTAGCCTGGAGGCCTATGCAGGACGCTGGCAGGCGCCGGTCGAATGCTGCGTCGAGGTTCTTTCGTCAAGGCGGATCGGCGACGGCTTCGTGCTCGACACCGGCACCGGCGCCTGGTCGGCCAAGGCCGTCGTGGTGGCCACCGGCCATTGCGACCGACCAGCGATCCCCTTTATGCCCCAGACCAGCGGCGGACCGCTGACCATCCACGCTTCGCAGTATCGCTCTGCCGGCGAGTTGCCCCTTGGCGGGGTGCTGATCGTCGGCGCGTCATCCTCCGGCGTCCAGATCGCCGACGAGCTTGCCCGCGCCGGCCGGCGCGTGACGCTGTCCGTCGGCAAGCACACGCGCCTGCCGAGACGCTGGCGCGGCAAGGACATCTTCTTCTGGCTCTGCCGGATGGGTTTCATGGCGCAACCGCTCGGCGCACTCGCCAACCCCGAAAGCGCCAGGCGCCAACCGTCGCTGCAACTCGCCGGGCGGCCGGACAAGGCCGATGTCGATCTCGCCGCGCTGCAGGCGTTGGGCGTCGAGCTGACCGGGCGGGTGCGCGGCCTTGGCGATCGCGAGATCGTCTTCGCCGACGATCTCGCCGCGCAGATCGCGGCGGCGGAGGCGAAGCAGGCCCGTTTGCTGGCCGAGATCGACTGTTTCGCCGGCGATCCGCGACCAAGCCGGCGCGAACCGGTGGCGGTGCCTTCGACCAGCCCTGAGCGGCTTTCGCTGACGGACGGATCGATCCGGACGATCATTTGGGCGACCGGCTATTCCCGCTCCTTCGGCTGGCTGGAGCCGCTCGCCCTCGGCGCCGATGGCGAGATTGCGCATCAGGGCGGCGTCACAAGCGTTCCCGGACTCTACGCGCTCGGCTTCCGCTTCCTGCGCAAGCGCGATTCCAACTTCATCGGCGGCGTCGGCGCGGACGCGCGGGCGATCGCCGCCGAGATCTCCCTCTATCTCGGCCGCAACGGCCGCCAAGCCGCCTGAGGACAATGTCGATGCCGATAACCCCGATCCGTTCCCTTCCGCCCGTGCCCAGGCGCGGCCATTACGACGCCATCATCGTCGGCGCGCGCTGCGCCGGCGCCTCGACGGCCCTGCTGCTTGCCCGCGCCGGCCTGAAAGTGCTGGCGATCGAGCGCAGGTCGTACGGCTCCGACACGCTGTCGACGCATGCGCTGATGCGGCCCGCCGTGCTGCAGCTGTCGCGCTGGGGCCTGCTCCAGCCGCTGCGCAAGGCCGGCACGCCGCTGATCGAGGCGACGACGTTCCACTATGGCGACGACGAGATCACCATCCCGCTCAATGCCGGGCCCGACCTTCCCGGACTGATCGCGCCGCGGCGCACCGTGCTCGACCGCACCCTCGTCGACGCCGCGCGCAAGGCCGGCGCCGAGTTCCTGCACGACATGGCGGTCGGCGACCTTTTCGCCGACACGCGCGGGCGCGTGCGCGGCGTCGAGATCCGCGGCGCCGGCCGCGCCGCCCTGCGGGTGAGCGCCGACATCGTCATCGGCGCCGACGGCATCGGCTCGCTGGTGGCCAAATGCTGCGGCGCGCAGATGCTCAGAAGCGGCACGGTTTCGGCCGCCCATGTCTATGGCTACGCGCCCGTCGAGCCAGGCGCCGGCTACCATTGGTATTTTCGCGACGGCATCGCCGGATCCCTGATTCCCACCAATGACGGGCTTGCCTGCATCGTCGCCTCGGTGCCGACACGTATCTTCGACCAGCGCTTCCGCGTCGGCCATGGCCGCGCCCGCATGGAGGTGCTGGAGGCGCTTTCACCGGCGCTGGCCGAGCGGGCGAGCCGAGCGCCGAAGGACATCCGTCTACAGGCCTTCCGCGGCGTGCCGGGCTACATCCGCCAGGCCCACGGCCCGGGCTGGGC
Organism: Mesorhizobium sp. WSM4884; assembly: GCF_029625675.1. Lineage (NCBI taxonomy): Bacteria > Pseudomonadati > Pseudomonadota > Alphaproteobacteria > Hyphomicrobiales > Phyllobacteriaceae > Mesorhizobium > Mesorhizobium sp. WSM4884. Next base: position 47,262 of record NZ_JARTVO010000009.1, on the reverse strand, counting down.
GCTGGTCGGCGATGCCGGCTTCTTCCGCGACCCGATCACCTCGCACGGCATTGCCGATGCGCTGCGCGATGCCGAGGCCCTGGCGCGGGCGATCCTCGACGGATCGGAAGCAGCCTTCGCGGCCTGGCAGCAGGAGCGCGACCGCTTCGCTCACCAGATCCTCGACACCACGGACGCCATTGCCGGCTTCGACTGGTCGCTGGCCGATCTCGGCGAGCGGCATCGCCGCTTCAGTGCCGTGCTCAAGGCCGAGGTCCAGGCGCTGGCCGGACAGTCAATGCCGGTCCACCGCGCCTTGTCCGCCATGAGCGGCCCGGCGACTTGTCGAGCGCCGGCAAACCAGGACGAACCGCCGGCAATGGCGGGCTCGATCCTCCATCGCAACCGAACGGGAGCAAGATCATGACTGTGCATCTGATGAAGGACGGGTGGATCGGCGTCATCAACGGGCGGCCGCACCTGGGTGCCGTCGCCGAACGTTCGCGGCGCACGCGGCCCGAGGATATCGACGCGTTCGCGGACATGACCGGCGACCGCAACCCGCTGCACTACGACAAGCGGCTCGCCGAGGCTTCGGTGTTCGGCAAGCTCATCGTGCAGGGCGGCGTCACCTCGGGCATCCTCAACGCGGTGGTGGCGGAGGACCTTCCCGGCCCGGGTTCGGTGTTCCTCGAGGTCTCGTGGAAATTCGTCAAGGCGGTCGGCGTCGGCGAATTGATCACCGGCCGCGTCGAGGTCAAGGACGTGCGCGCCGACAAGCCGATCACGAAGCTGGAGACATCGGTGCGCAACGAGGCCGGCGACGTCTGCCTCACCGGCACCGCGACGGTGTTCACCGTGCCGCTCGCCAAGGGCTGAGCCTTTGCGATGACACTCTGGGCAACGACGCTCCGGCGCACCGAGCTCGCATCGGCCGACATTCCCGAGGATATGCGCCGCTGGAGGGTGCTCGGACTGCTTTGCCTGGCCGTCGTGCTGTCGCTGACAACCTGGTTCTCGGCAACGGCGATCACGGCCGAGCTGAAGGCGGCATGGCGCCTGTCCGGACCGATCGACATCTGGCTGACCAACGGCGTGCAGATCGGCTTCGTCGCCGGCGCGCTGGCCGCCAGCATGGTCAACCTGCCCGACGTCGTCAGGCTCAACCGGCTGATGGCGATCTCGGCGCTCGTGGCGGCGATGGCCAATGCCGCGCTCCTCCTACAGACGGCGCCGGGCGGCGTCGTTGCCGCGCGCATCGTGACCGGCATCGCGCTGGCCGGCGTCTATCCGCCGGCCTTGAAGCTCGTATCCACATGGTTCTTGCGCGGCCGAGGGCTGGCGCTCGGCGCGCTGATCGGCGCGCTGACGCTCGGCTCCTCGCTGCCGCATCTGTTCCGGGCGCTCGCCGGCTCGCTCGACTGGCAGCTCGTGGTGCTGGGCGCGACCGTGGCCGCCCTGATCGGTTCGGTGCTGTTCTCGTTCGCCGGTGAAGGGCCGTATCCTTTCGGCAAGGCCGTCTTCGAGCCGCGCCGGATCGGCGCGATCTTCCGCGACCGGGCGCTGATGCTGGCCAATATCGGCTATCTCGGCCACATGTGGGAGCTCTACGCCATGTGGGCCTGGCTGATCGCCTATGTGCGCGGCGCGCTCGAGGCGCAGCAGCGCCCCTCCCCGGCGCTCGCCTCGCTGCTGACATTCCTCGCCATAGCCGCCGGTGCCGGCGGCTGCCTGGTTGGCGGCGCCCTTTCCGATCGCATCGGGCGCAGCCTCACCACCGCCGGCATGATGATGGTGTCCGGCCTCTGTGCGCTGACGATCGGCTTCGTCTTCGACGGACCGCTCTGGCTGTTGGGGCTGGTGATCGTCGTCTGGGGTATTTCGGTGATCGGCGATTCCGCGCAATTCTCGGCCGCGGTCACCGAGCTTGCCGATCGCCGTTTCGTCGGCACGGCGCTATCGGTGCAACTTGGGCTGGGTTTCGGACTGACGGTATTGGCGATCTGGCTGCTGCCGCATGCGGCGGACTTGCTCGGCTGGCGCTGGGCTTTCGTGATGCTGGCGCCTGGCCCACTGATCGGCACGATCTCGATGCTTTCGCTTCGGCGCCTGGCCGATGCGGCGAAGATGGCGGGCGGCAAGCGGTGAACTGAGAGGTATCGAGCCTCAGTCCGGCTCACCGCTCATTGCGGGAGCCGGGCTGGAGACCGTGCATGGCAGGCGTCGCTTTCGGCAGCTTTGCCGAGAATGAGGCCGGCGCCGCAGTGGGTGGGGGGCGTTGGGGTAGCTGAGGCACCGGCCGAAGGCGGAATGGGCACCGCCATAGGCAAGGATAGGCTTCGAGCGTCGCGGGGAAAATTCCGCGATCGCGGAAGAGCCGTCGGGCCTTCCGGTATCGCGGAAAACAACGCTGTTTACGATCCCGCGGTCTCGGCGATGAAGGCCCGGACATGGGCGATGAACTCGTCGAAGGCCGGCTCGCCCTCGAGCAGGATGTGGTTCTGGCTCTCCAGCTCGAAGAAGCGCGCGCCGGGAATGCCCGCCGCCATGGTGCGCCCGGACTCGACCGGGGCAACATTGTCTTCCCGCGCGTGCAGCACCAGCGTCGGCACCCGCACTTTCTCCAGGAGGTCGCTGACATCGATCACGGAGAAGGCGCTCTGCAGGCGCCAGGCGTCGTCCGGCGACACGGTGCGCAGCATCAGATCGTCCATCCAGGCGAAATGCTCGTGCGTGGCGCCGGGGATGAACATCGAGCAGAAGGCCTGGCGGAACATCGGATTCGACTTGCCCCAGCTCTCGCGCATCAGCGTCGCCACGGCCTCGCGCGTGGCGATCTCGCCGGCGTCGCCGCGCGCCCGCCAGCCTTTGACATAGCCGCCGTAGAGGATCATGCCCGAGACCTTCTCGGGATGGCGTATGGCATAGGCGATCGAAACCGCGCAGCTCTGCGAGAGGCCAAGAAGCGTGAAGCGACCCAGCCCCGCCGCCTCGACCACGCATTCGAGATCCGACACCATGGTGTCGAACGAGACGTCGACCACGTGGCGCTGCGACAGGCCGTTGCAGCGCTCGTCGTAGCGCACCAGCTGGTTCTCGCGCGACAGTTCCTTCATCCAGTGCCGCCAGATCGGGCTGTCCCAGTCGAAGGTGAGATGCGACATCCAATGCGCGGCGCGAAGGATGGGCGGGCCGCTGCCGGTCTTGGCGAAAGCAAGCCTCGTGCCGTCGGCAGCCCGGCAGAAATGGACGGCGCGGCCGGGATCCTGCGCGGCTGCCACGCTTTTTCCGGGCGAAGCCGATTGCGGCGGTGCGGCGGCATTCGCGCTGGGTTCGGCAGGGCGTGCCGTCGGCTGAGCGGCCGCCGCCCTCACCTTCTCCTCCAGCGCCTCGATCTCTTCGGCCAGGCCGATATCGTCCGGCAGCAGGCGCGCCAAGCGCCGGGCGAGCGGGAGCGCCCGCCTCGGCTCGCCGGCCAGACGCCCGACCAGTTCGCGCAAAATACCGAGCTCGGCGATCTCGACCTCGCTGGCGACGCCGGCGCGCCAGGCCTCGTATTCGAAGCAGCGATCGAGCGAGAGATCGGCGAGGAAATCGCCACGGATCGAGCCGGCGACAGCCTCGAGCTCCTCTGTCGATGCCAGCGAAATATCGCCCTTCACCAGCGGCAGCAGCCGGGCATAATCCGTCGCGACCTTCAGCGCGACGCTGTTGCGGTCGGCGACCAAAGCGCATTCGTCCTCGCCCAGCACCTGGCGGATCTTGGACAGGCTCCAGCGCAAGGCGCCGCGCGGATCGTCGGGAATGTCCCAGAAGATTTCGCAAAGCCGCTCGCGCTGGTGCGTCCTGCCGGTGACGGCGAGATAGGCGAGCAAGGCCCTCGTCTTGCGCGACGGCGGCAGGTCGAGCAGCGCGCCGTGACGGGCCACCTGGAAATCGCCGAGCACGCAAAGATCCAGCGGCCCGCTATACGGACCGACAGTCATGCGGCCAGGCACCTTTCCACTGCCATTTACCCCCTGGCTTCCGGCGGCTGGAGAAGACCGCACGCAATATCAAAATCGGCTAATTTACGGAAGCCACTACGGCAAGACGGGCGCGGGGAATGTGGGGTGCGTTACATTGGCGGGGGGCCGGAGGAGAAGGCGCCATCGCTGAAGCTGCCAATCTCCCCCCTTGTGGGGGAGATGTCCGGCAGGACAGAGGGGGGCGCGAAGGAACTCGACCTTCCGGGACCCTACGTGTGACAAGCAAGAGAGGCTGGCGGAACAGCGCCCCCCTCTGCCTTGCTAGGCATTTCCCCCCAAGTGGGGAGATTGGCTCTCACTTCGCTCTTCGCCAACTTCTACCCACCGCAATCACCACCGCCACCACAACCAGCCCCGCCGCGACGGCGAACGTAACCCTCATCCCGCCGGCGACCGCTTCTGGCGCCGCTCCGGCCATATCCCTCGTCCCGACCGCGAAGGCGAACAGCCAGCCCATCACCGCCGTGCCGGTGACCAGGCCGAGATTGCGCGAGAGGCTGAGCATGCCCGACGCCACGCCGCGCTCGTTGCCGTCGACATCGGCCATGACGGCGGTATTGTTCGCCGCCTGGAAGAGCTGGTAGCCGGGCGTCAGCAGTACGATCGCCGTCGCGTAGCCGGCGACGCCGAACAATCCCGGCAGCAAAGTGAGCGCGACGCAGCCGACGGCCATCAGCGCCAGCCCGGCGACGACCATGGCGGATGCGCCGAGGCGATCGACGACGCGGCCGGCGACCACGCCGCACAGCGCCGAAACGACCGGGCCTATGGAGAGAACGATACCGACCAGCGCCTCGCTCAAGCCGAGCGCGCGCGACAGGAAGAAGGGCCCGACGACAAGCGTAGCCATCATCACCGTCGAGACCAGCACGTTCATGGCAAGGCTCGGCGCCAGCACCGGGTCGCGGAACAGCGCGAGCTTCACCAGAGGCGAAGCCACCTTGCCCTCGGCATAGAGGAACAGGCCTGCGCCGAGAACGGCAGCGGCAAGCAGCGCGACGTTCAGGCCGCCGAAATGGCCGCCTCCAGTGGTCATCGCCAAAGCGTAGGCAGCAAGCGTCAGCGCAAGCAGGATCGTGCCGACCGTATCGAAGCGTGCGCCTTCCCTCCTCGCGCCTCGATCTTCCTTCACCCCGCCCATGGGCAGGAAGCGTTGGGCGGCAAGCATGGCCGCGACGCCAAGCGCCGCGTTGACGAGGAAGATCGAACGCCAGCCCAGCGAGGCAATCAGCACGCCGCCGAACGACGGCCCGAGCGCCGTGCCGATCGCCGACATGGTGCCGAGCAGGCCCATGGCGCTGCCGGTGCGCTCCTTCGGCACCGTCTCGCCGACAAAGGCAATGGTCAGCGCCATCATCACTGCTGCACCCAGGCCTTGCGCGGCGCGGGCGGCGATCAGCAGCGGCAGGGTCGGCGCGAGCGCCGCGGCAAGCGAGGCGGCGCTGAACAGGCCGAGGCCGGCGATGAGCAGCAACCGGCGGCCGACAAGATCGCCCAGCCGCCCGACGCTGACGATGAGCGCGGTGACGGCAAGCAGATAGGCGAGCACCACCCATTGCACCGCGGTGAAGGACGCGGCGAAGGCCAGGCTCAGCGTCGGCAGCGCGACATTGGCGATCGAGGTGCTGAGCGAGGACAAGAGCATGGCCAGCGACAGGCTTGCCAGCGCGCCGGTCGCCGAGCGGCTTCTAGGTACGGTGCGCGGATCGGCGATGTCGGTCATGGTTCTTCTCCGGCTCGGGTGAAACTTGCCGGGAAGATAGGCGCGCGGCTGACATGGCGGAACACGCATCATTTGCATTCGAACAGTGCATGAAACGCCATGTAACCGCACCACAACCGTGCTATGGTCGCGTCATGTCACGACCCGATCTCAACCTGCTCGTCACGCTGGACGTGCTGCTTGCCGAAGGCAGCGTCGCGAAAGCCGCGCGCCGGCTGAGGCTCAGCCCCTCGGCGATGAGCCGGGCGCTCGCCAGACTGCGCGAGGCGACCGGCGACCCGCTTCTGGTGCGCGCCGGGCGCGGCCTGGTGCCGACACCGCGCGCCATCGAGCTCGGCGCGGATGTCGGCCGGCTGGTGAAGGAAGCGGAAGCGGTGCTGCGACCGGCAGAGCGGCTCGACCTCAAGCGGCTTGCGCGCAGCTTCACGCTGCGCAACAGCGACGGTTTCGTGGAGAATTTCGGCCCGGCGCTGATTGCCCGGGTGGCGGAAGAAGCGCCGGGCGTGCAGCTGCGCTTCGTGCCGAAGCCGGACAAGGACAGCGCGCCGATGCGCGAGGGCGGCGTCGATCTGGAGACCGGCGTGGTCGGCGGCTCGACCGGTCCGGAGGTGCGGGCGCAGGCGCTGTTCCGCGACCGTTTCGTCGGCGTGGTGCGGCCTGGCCATCCTTTGAGCCAGGGCAAGATCACCGCCGCCCGCTTCGCCGCTGGCCGCCACATATTGATCTCACGCCGCGGTCTCGACCGCGGGCCGGTGGACGACGCGCTCGAGCTTGCCGGGCTGACGCGCACGATCGCGACCGTGATCGGCGGCTTTGCGGAAGCGCTGGCGCTGGCGCGCGGCTCCGACCTCATCGCCACCGTGCCCGAGCGCTATACCGGCAAGTTGCGCGAAGGCCTGTTCAGCTTCGCGCTGCCGGTGAAGCTTGCCGAACTCACCATCTCGCTCCTGTGGCACCCGCGCCTCGACGCCGACCCCGCGCATCGCTGGCTGCGGGGATTGGTGCGCGAGGTGTGTGGCGGGCAGAAGCTGCCTATCTCCCCCAAGGGGAGATCGGACGTCACGCCGGCCTTCGCCAATTCCGAGCGTGACCGGCGCGAAACGTAGTTATTGCCGCTTTCGCGAAAGCGGTAATAACTCGAAACGCCGGAGCCCTTCCCTACGGCACCGGCTTCACCGACTCGTTCCGGCGCATCCGAAGCTCGTAGTTCAGCCGGTAGCGGCCGCCCTCGAAATTCCAGATCAGCGGGGTCCTGACGCCGTCGATCGAAGTCACGCCCATGGGGAGATCGGGGAAGTCGCGGCGGCGGCTGGGGTCGTCGGGGCTGGAATCGTCCTCTTCGATGACCTTCATCCCCGCATGGCTGACGAAGGTGAGGTTTCGCGGACCGAAATACGCTTTCCAGTCCTTGTGGTCGGCGGAGTCGTCGCAGTCGAATTCGCGCTCGCCGGAGGGAGGGAAGCGCAGGGACCGGCTGTCGATCGAAAGCTCGGTGTAGATGTCGTCCGAGCCGAGCTCCGGGTTGGTCTCGTCCTCGCAGATCAGCGCCTTGAGCTCGAGGTTGCGCACGCTGGTTTCCATGAAGGCCCAGACCGGCACGTCGGCTCCGCCCGGCGTGCCCTGACGGATGACGATGTAGCCGGTCGAGCCGTCGCCCATGGCGTCGCTCAGCTTGCGCTCGGTGCCTTTTTCCTCGAATGCGGGAGCAGCGCTGCCGTTGGTGTTGGTGAAGTCTTCCAGTTCGGCCTTGTAGTTGCCGGCATCGGGCAGGCCCTCGGCGAACAGCTTGACCGTCTGGTCGGCGCCGCTGTCGGCCTGGCCGACGACGTCGAAGGCGAACCAGGCCTCGTTTTGCGTACCGAACAGGCCGCCGGCTTTGGAAAGCGTCGCGCCTTGCGGCGCCTCGCCCGGTTGCAACAAGCAGGCCTCTTCCTTCGTCGCGCAGGTGTGGCGACGCACCAGCAACGCATAGTCGCCGGTATAGGCGCGGTCCTTGCCGGTGGCGCGGATGTAGAACTCCCTGGGCAGCGCATAGGTGTGGACGTACATGGTGCGCTCGCCATCGACGATCTTGCCGGTCTTCTCATAGTAGCTCGCGATCGGGGTCGTCATGTTCTCGGGCAGGAAGATGTCGATCTTGACGTCCTCGGTGCTGGGACCGATCGAATAGGTGCCGGCGTCGCTCCTCACGACATGGAACCACTGCATCGAGCCCGGATAGCGGATCTGGGTCGAGTCCTGGCCGTCTTGCGAATCGATGACCTCTTCCTCGCGCGGCTTGCCGCCGACGTCGACCTCGGTCATGTTGACCTTGTAGGCGATGCCCGGATGGCAGAAGAAATTGCCGAGGTTGAGATCCGCGGTGACCAGGTTGTGGTCGCTTTCGAGGTCGACGAAATCGACCGGAATGGTGACGTGCTGGACGCAGATCGGCCCCTCGATGCCGCCGCTCCGGTAAGGCTGGGGCGAAGCCAGGATATAGTCGTAGCGCTCGCCGTCGATGTAGTTGGAGATGCCGGGATCGGCCGGATTGGTCGCGGCCCACGAGTCGTAATAGCCGTCGGTCCAGTAGGTGCCCGACGTGGCGAAGCGCCCGGTCCATTCGGTCGGCGTCCCGTGGAAGATCGGGATGTTGAGGTCGCCCATGACGAGCACGCGCTCGCGCCTGCGCTGCGCGTCCGACAGCGGCGACAGCGTCGTCTCGATCAGCTTCTCGATCTGCGCGAACTGCGCCTCGCGGGCGTCGGCATGGCGCTCGGGCGGGTTCTTGTCGAAATAGTCGGCCTGCATGTGGGTGAAGACCACGGTGTATTTGCTCTGCGACGGCTTGTGCAGCAACCGCACGATCGCCGCGCCCTTGGCCGACAGGCAGTCGACGCCGCCGCAATGTTCGTACAGCGTGAAGCCGACCTCGCCGGTCGCATCGAGCGTCTCGCCGTCGCCGCGGCCCCATTTGAAGCTGTCGTCCGGCAGCGGCAGGAACTCGAAATCCTTCTTGGCGAACAACATCAGTCCGCTGTCCTCGCCGTCGATCTTCTCGATCGGCTGGCCATAGATGGCGACTGCCGCGGCGGGGTCGAGGCTGGTAATGGCGTCGCGGATCGCCTGCGGCCGCAGCTTGACCAGAGGCGCGTCGATCTTGCCGACATAGTTCGGATAGTCATGCGAGAGCTTGCCGATGAGGATCTGCTTGGCGTCCTCGTCCCAGGCCTCGTTGATGGCGATGATGTCGAAGCGGGAGGTGTCCGCCAGGATGGTGTCGGCGAGGTGCTCGGCCTGCTTCTCGGTCTCGCCGGGGATCTGCAGCAGGCAATCGGCGAATTGCGGATTGGCGCATTTGAAGATCGGCGACAGCAGATAGGCGTTGAAGGTCGCCACCCTGACCGTCTCGACCTCCTGCGCGCTGGCGCCGCCCATGAGACCGGCAATCAGCGTCGCGAGAAAAACGAGCAGCCCCAGCCCCAGCCTGTCCAGCCAGGACTTGCGGTTGGCAAGCATTTCGAGCAGCCGATCGCCCATCTCACCCTCCCCCACTCGATGACGCATTTCTAGCATGCCTGCATGAGGGGATCATGAAGCGGTTCACACAGGATGGCGTCTCCCTCCTCGAAGGGGAGATTCGGCGCCGATGTTGCGTTGCAGAAATGCCCCCAAAAAAAGTCAGGGGTAAAAGGGGAACCCCGAACCGCCTCGACCAGTGAAAGACAAGCCTATTCAACTGCATAGGGGCAAACGCCAGCGTCGCCTTCCGCAACGGCCGAAAAGCCCGGAAATCCGCCATTTCCGGACTTGCGGCAACCGCAATGGCGCGATCGCGGCAGTGCGGTTTCGGCTCTGCACAACGGGAAAAGCGCCCTTGCGAGGGCGCCCCGGCCGGCGTTGACAGCAAGGCCCGCCAATGGCACTCCGCAAGCACTGGTCACACGCCATGACCGTTGCTGTTGGGGACGGACGGGGTTTCAGCAGCTTGGCGGCGGCGCCGGACGGGCGGACACCTGCGCAGTGTACCGCCCGCTCCTGGCCAGATGGACCAGCCCAGGCACATCAATGAAATTAAGGGCCTATCGATAAAGAGCCCATCCTTGCCTTCGCCGACGTAGGGCGAGGCGCCACCCTGACGACGATCAGCGCCGCTTCGCCCAGCGGCCTCAGAACGAGAAGCCGGATGACGGCGCGGCGGCTGTCGCGGCTGAGAGCCTGTCGCGCTTTTGCAGCCTGGGCTTCTCGTAGGTCTTCTTCATCGTCCATTCCTGCGCGGGTCAACGACCGGCGCAGGTGAGCGCGATGCGGCCGGCCTGTCAAGTTCGCCTCGCCGCCTATATCGTCGCCGTCCTGCTCTTCGCCGTCATGTTCCGGCGCCAAGCCAGGGCGCAGGTGTTGATTTTGCGCATGTCTTTGCCCCGAAACCGGTTCCCACTTTCGGGAGACATGCTTTGGCTTTGATCTTACGCATGTCTTTGTCCCGAAACCGGTTTCCACTTTCGGGAGACATGCGTTAGCCCGCGTGCTGCAGCCAGTGGCGGTCGAACACGTCGACGATGGCCCGGAAATCGGCAGGCGGGATCTGGTTGGCGCCCCCGCCCGCGTCGGCGCCGAGGAACTGCTCGAGTTGCCGGTCGACCGTTTCCGGATGCTCCACGGCGATGCCGATGCCCGCCAGGTCGCCGGCGATCGAGCCGCCGGCCGGCAGATATCCGCCCCATGTTTCGGCTCCGGGCGCGGTATCGCGCAGACGCACCAGGATGATCCTCGTGATCGACGGCTGCGCCTCGGGCCCGATGATGGCGGCGCCGCACATATAGCCGCCGAGCACGCTGACAGGCTGCGTGTGCGGGAACAGGCAGAGGAAGAACTGGGTATCGCCGCCGACTTCCTTCAGATGCAGGTAGAGGCCGCGCTTTGCCGGGTTGACCGGGCCGCCGAGCTGCAACTGGCCGGTCGGCAATATCTCGCGATAGGTGGCCGTCAGCCCATGCGCTCCCGGCCCCGGCTCGATCGACAGGCGGCCCTTGATGAGCTGGCCGCGATAATAGGGCGACCAGGCGCGCGAATAACAGGCATAGGTTCCGGCAAGCCCGGAGCCGAGGCCGCGCTCGTCATGCATCGAGGCCTCGAACTGCATGCCGGCCCGACGCTCCAGCTCGGCGCCGTCGATGCCGTGGCGGGCCGCGATCGCGGCGGTGAAGGCCGGCAGCTCGCTCTCGGCAATCCAGGCGCCGGGCTGTTCCAGTCCGAGCAGCTTCGCCCAGTCGTCATAGACGCTCATCTGGCGCGGCCGCGCGCGGCCCTGCAGCCATTTGTCGGCGCGACCGAGATCGAACGCCGTCTTCGGGTTGACGGCCCGGAATGCCGCCGCCAGGTCCTTGCGGGTCACCGTTCCCAGCAAGGCCGAAGTCAGCCTCAGTTTTTGCGCGATATGCTGCGCCATGCCACCAGCCCCTCGATGCTTCGCCGCTTCAGGTCCCTGTTTCGATGCATGTCGTTCTCCCAAAACCGCTGCGCACTTTTGGGCGACATGCATCTGAGCATTTCGACGTTTGGCGGGAATCGCCGAGCTGCCCTAACGATGTGGTTTAGCACGCCGGCAGACAGTCTCCATTCCCGGCCACGCCGATTTTCCATCGCCTAATATTCCAGGAAATCCAGAGAATTCCACAGCGTTCCGCGCACGCCACCTTTGCGGCCTGGCGGCCAACGCTAGGTTCCCTCGGGGTGGGTGCAGGGGAAGCTGTCATGAAGATCGTTCTATCGGCGCTCGTTGTGGCGCTCGCGCTATCGCAAACCGCTGAAGCCAAAACGAAAATCCTGGCGACCGAAACAAAGACCAGCACCGAGAAAGCCCGGCCGCTCGATGGGACGGCCACCGGCGGCATCGTGCCTTTGGCCGGTGCGATGACGAAGGAACCGGGCCGGGCCTATCCGCCACCGCTGGACCTGCATTTCTAGAAGCGAACCGGAAAGTGCTCAGCGGTTTTTCGTCCGGAATTGCGCAAAACAAAAGGGAGCCGTTGCCGGACGACCGCGTGGCGGTCGCCGGTCGACCGGCGAGGAAAAACGAGCGGCCGGGCAAAAGGCCGAACCGAACAGCCACCCGGCCAGCCTGAGCGTTGGGGGGCTTGGCGCCGCCGCGGGGGCAGGCGCCCGCCCGCGCGGATCGCAAAGCTGCGGTCGCGGGCCATGCCAACTCGGCCAATTCCTCCGGTCTTGACGAAAGGACGGCGAACCGGAAAGCTCGGCATGGTCGCGGAAGGGGCGCTGCAACGGCGCTGTGCCACGAGGGCTCCGAGGGAGGCCATGCCATGCCGGGTGCTGAGGAAAGGCTTGCCGCGCTCGGCATCGTGCTGCCGCCGCCGCTGAAACTGCCGCCGGGCATGGTGCTGCCCTTTCCCTGGGTGAATATGCGCGGCGACCGCGCCTCTATCTCCGGCCACGGACCGCAGGAGCCGGACGGCTCGCTCGCCGGCCCGTTCGGCATCGTCGGCGAGAGCGTGTCGCCGGAAGAAGCGCGGGCCTCCGCTCGCAAGGTCGGGCTGTCGATGCTCGCCAGCCTGAAGCGCGAGCTCGGCAGCCTCGACCGGATCACCGGCTGGTGCCGCGTGCACGGCATGGTCAATTCGGCGCCGGGCTTTACCCGGACGCCGGCTGTGATGAACGGCTTTTCCGATCTCGTCCTCGAGGTCTTCGGGCCGGAGATCGGCCGCCACGCCCGCACCGCCGTCGGCGTCGTCGCCTTGCCGTTCGATCTCCCGGTCGAGGCGGAGGTGATGATCAAGGAGCGAATGGCTTGACCAGATTGTCGTCGGCGCGATAGGCGGACGCACCGCCACCCAACCGATGAAAGACCGCCATGACAGACGCCATCATAAAGGACAGCAACGGCACGCCGCTGAAGGATGGCGACTCCGTCACCCTGATCAAGGACCTCAAGGTCAAGGGCACGTCCGAGACGATCAAGCGCGGCACGCTGGTGAAGAACATCCGCCTCAACGGCAATCCCGGCGAGATCGAATGCAACACCAAGCAGGTGAAGGGCCTGGTGCTGAAGACGGAGTTTTTGAAGAAGGCGTGAGTGCGGGCGGGCGCCGCGCTCGATCTCCCCTCAAGGCCTTATAGGAAGGACGTCCGGTCCACCCTCCGCAGCTGCTGCGGAGGACGGGCAAGACAAGGGGCGCGCCAACCCTTCCTTCGTCATCCTAGGGCGAAGCAAGGAGCGAAGCGACGCGCGCAGACCCTAGGATGACGAAGACGATGGGCGGCGCCGCCCTCTGTCCTGCCCGTCCTCCGCAGCAGCTGCGGCGTGTGGACCGAACATCTCCGCCGCAAGGAGGAGATCGGCAGCTTGGCACCGCGCTGCCCCTCGTTTTCG
>NZ_JARTVO010000009.1:0-34066 GCF_029625675.1 Mesorhizobium sp. WSM4884 | reverse complement strand
GCTGCGGCGTGTGGACCGAACATCTCCGCCGCAAGGAGGAGATCGGCAGCTTGGCACCGCGCTGCCCCTCGTTTTCGTCTTCGTTTCCCTCCCTTTATGTTGCACTGCGTTAGATTTGTTGCATTGCGATATGGAGGCATAGGCGCGAGGCTTGACCCCAGGCGGGATACGAACGACCGTTGCGAGGTTCGTCTTCGTGTCAGCACCATCGCCGGATTTCCGGCCAGACATCGAGGGGTTGCGAGCGCTTGCCGTGGCGGGCGTCGTCGCCTTCCATTTCGGCCTGACCGCGCTGCCCGGCGGCTTTGCAGGCGTCGACATCTTCTTCGTCATCTCCGGCTATCTGATCACCCGCCATCTCACCACCGAGATTTCGCAGACCGGCCGGCTCGACTTCCTGCGCTTCTACGCCCGGCGCGCGCGCAGGCTGTTGCCGGTTGCACTCTTCGTCATCGCCGCGACGCTTGCCGCGGGCGTGATCATCCTGTCGCCGGAGGAGCAGGCGCTTTATTCCAAAGGCGCGATGTGGGCCTCGGCCTATATCATCAACCTGTGGCTGATCCGCTGGTCGTTCGACTATTTCGCTAATGACGCCGCCAACAACCCTTTCATCCACTACTGGTCGCTGTCGGTGGAGGAGCAATTCTATCTCGCCTGGCCGGCGCTGTTGATGCTGGCGGCCTGGCTGAGGCCGGGCAAGCGCACGATCATGCTTGCAATCGGCATTGCCGGCCTCGTCTCCTTCGCGGTCTGCGCGTGGCTGACGACCGTGTCGCAACCCTGGGCCTTCTACTTCTCGCCGCTGCGCGCCTGGGAGTTCGCCGCCGGCGGGCTGGCCTCGATGGCACCGGCATGGCTGCTCCAGAAGCGCCCGCGGCTCGCCCTGGCGTTCAGCCTGGCCGGGCTGGCGCTGATCGCTTTCGCATACCTCACCTTCAGCGAGGAGGCTCCCTTCCCCGGTTTCCTGGCACTAGTGCCGGTAGCCGGCACTGTCCTTCTTTTGCTGGCGGGAGCGGCCGGCGTCAGGGATGGTGTCAATGCCGCCCTGGCGCTGCCGCCCTTGCAGTGGGTCGGAAAACTTTCCTATTCGCTCTATCTCTGGCACTGGCCGGTCATCGTCTATGCCGGCATGCTGGTGGAGGAGCTGACGCTCGCCCAACGCCTCGCCTGCCTCGGGCTGACGTTGGCGCTCTCGGCGCTGAGCTACCATTTCATCGAGAATCCGATCCGCCGCAACGGCTGGCTTATGGCCAATGCGGCGCGGGCGCTGGTGCCGGCCCTCCTCCTGACCGGCACCGGCGTCGCAGCCGCCTACGGCAATGCCGCACTTGCCGTGCGCGACCAGGACCCCGAACAGCGCAGCATCGCGGCAAGCGCCGCCGTGCCCGCCACCGCGCGCGCCAAGGCGTGCGTCGAGAGTTACGACACGGTGACGCCTAAGCCATGCGTGTTCGGCAAGGGGCAGCGCATGGTCGCGCTGTTCGGCGATTCCCATGCCGAACACTGGTCGACGCCGCTGATCGAGGCGGGAAAGAAGAACGGCTATCGCGTTGAGACCTGGCTGAAGAGCTCGTGCCGGCCCTCGCGCTTCTCCTACTTCGTCACCAAGCTCAACCGTGACTACCGCGAATGCGACCAATGGCGCGAGCAGGCGATCAAGGAGATCATTGCCGCCAGGCCTTCGCTGGTGGTGATCTCGGAGCTGGCGCTGACCTCCTCGCGCAAGATGGCGGCCGGCAAGGGCGAGCCGGACACGCCGGACGCCGTGTGGCGGGCCGGCCTGCGCTCGACGCTTACGAGCCTGAGCAAGGCCGGGCTGAAGATCGCCTTCATCCGCGACGTGCCGTTCAACGACGAGAACATCGACACCTGCGTGTCGCGCGCGCTGTGGCGCGACAAGTCGCCTTCGCTCTGCGACCAGACCCGCGCCGATGCCGCCAACGACAAGATGGCGGCGGTTGAGCGCGAGATCGTGACCAGCGTGCCCAACGCCTCTTACGTCGACCTCACCGACCGCTTCTGCAACGCCACCACCTGCCACGTCTTCATCGACGGCCAGCTCGCCTTCCGCGACCGGCATCACCTCGCCACGCCATTCGCGGAATCGCTGGAGCCGGAGGTGGAAAAGAGGGTGATTTCGAAGGTGGGGAGGTAGGACGCTGGAGCGCCCGCCCGTCTTTCCACGCCGTCTCCATGCCTCCCCTTGTGTTGCACTGCGTTAGATTTGTTGCATTGCGATACGACCGCATAGGGTCAACTCTTTCGGCTGGGCGGACTGCAAACGACCAACTCGAGGCTGATCGTGTCAGCACCGCCGCAGGGTTCATTCCGGCCCGACATCGAAGGTCTGCGCGCACTGGCCGTGGCGGGCGTCATCGCCTTCCATTTCGGGCTTACGGCACTTCCCGGCGGCTTTGCCGGGGTCGACATCTTCTTCGTCATTTCGGGCTATCTCATCACCCGTCACCTCGTCGGTGAGATTTCCGAGACCGGACGGCTAGACTTCCTCGGCTTCTATGCCCGCCGCGCCCGGCGGCTGCTGCCGGCCGCGCTGTTCGTCATCCTCGCCTCGCTGGCGGCTGGCTACTTCATCCTGTCACCGGAAGAACAGGCGCTCTACTCCAAAGGCGCGATCTTCGCCTCGGCCTACATGATCAACCTCTGGCTGATCCGCTGGTCGTTCGACTATTTCGCTGCTGACGCGGTCAACAACCCCTTTATCCATTTCTGGTCGCTGTCGGTGGAGGAGCAGTTCTACCTTGCCTGGCCGGCGCTGCTGGTCTTCGCTGCCTGGCTCAGACCGGGCAAGCGGGCGATTATGCTCACGATCGGCATCACCGGCCTTGTCTCCTTCGCCGTCTGCGCCTGGCTCACCAGTGTGTCGCAGCCCTGGGCGTTCTATTTCTCGCCGCTCCGGGCATGGGAGTTCGCCGCCGGCGGCGTCGCCGCAATGGCGCCGGCGCGGTTTTTCGCAAGCCGCCCGCGCCTCGGCGCCGCATCCGGCCTGACCGGCCTGGTGCTGATTGCGATTGCCTACCTCACCATCGGCGAGGACTCACCCTTCCCCGGTTTCCTGGCCTTGGTGCCGGTTGCCGGCACGGTCCTTCTGCTCATGGCCGGCGCGGCCGGCGCCAGGGAGGGCAACCTGTCTTTGCACAGTTCCGGACGGAAAACCACCGCGCACTTTTCCTGGAATTGGTTGAATGCCGTCCTGACGCTGCCGCCCCTGCAGGTGATCGGCAAACTTTCCTATTCGCTCTATCTCTGGCACTGGCCGGTGATCGTCTATGCCGGCATGCTGGTTCCGGAGCTTACGCTTGCCGAGCGCCTTATCTGTCTGGTGCTGACGCTGGCGCTGTCCTTCCTCAGCTACCACTTGATCGAGAACCCGATCCGCCGCAATGGCTGGCTGATGGCCAATGCGGCGCGGGCGCTGATGCCGGCGCTGCTGCTGACCGGCACGGGCGTCGCAGCCGCCTATGCAAACGCCAGATTCGCCGTGCGAGACCTCGACCGGGACCAGCGCGCCATTGCCGACAGCGCGGCGCAGCTTTCCACCGTGCGCGCCAGCGACGGCGGCTGCGTGCTCGATTTCGAGACGGTCAAGCCGAACCCTTGCGTGTTCGGCGCCAGGAACGCCGGGCGCTCGGTCGTCCTGTTCGGCGACTCGCATGCCGACCATTGGTCAACACCGCTGATCGAGGCAGCCAGTAAGAACAACTACCGCGTCGTCACCTATCTCAAATCGTCATGCCGGGCCTCGCGGATAACGACCTGGAACTGGCGGCTCAAGCGCGACTATACCGAATGCGATCAATGGCGCGAGCAATCGGTCCAAGATATCATCAGGCTTCATCCGGACCTGGTGGTTATCTCGGAATTCTCGATCGGCAATGTGATCAGGGAATCGCCCGAGGAACTGAAGCAAGCCGATTGGAAAGAGGAGTGGAAGGCCGGCCTGCGCTGGACGCTGGGGGCATTCAGCCGGGCCGGAATCAAGGTCGCGGTGATCAGGGACGTGCCTTACAATGAAAGCTATGTCGACAAATGCGTGGCGCGGGCGCTGTGGCGAGGACAGGCGCCGCGCGTCTGCGACACGCCTCGGACGGCGGCGGCGAACGACGACATCGCCGCGGTCGAGCGCAACGTCGTGCGCGGCACGCCGAACGCCACCTATCTCGACGTGACCGACCGTTTTTGCGACCGGACCACCTGCCACGTCTTCATTGACGGCATGCTGGCCTTCCGCGACCGCCACCATCTGGCTACCCCTTTCGCGGCGTCGCTGGAGCCGGTGGTGGAACACGCGCTGTTCAAGCAGGTGGTGGCAGGGAACTGAGGGGAAATGCAATCTTCCCCCCGAGGGGAATAAGAGTTCAGCCCACCACGACCACGAAATGCTTGGTCACCGGCTCGAGGATCTTCCAGGTGCCCTTGAAATTCGCTTCGACCACGAAGGCGTCGCCTGGGCCGACCTCGACCGGCTCGCCGCCGTCGGGCGTGATGATGATGCGGCCGGCGATCCGCAAAGGTGCCGGCGTCCGTCTCGGAACAGGCGGAGGGCCGCACATTTTCCCGGGAACATCGCCCACCCCGAAACCGTTCATTTATCGAAGGGGCAACCATCGAAAGAGGAGGCAGCGATGAAAAAGCTTCTGCTTGCTTCGATGATCGCCATCGCCTCGGCGTTTGCGATCGCGCCGGCCAGCGCCGCCAGTGTCGAGTTCGGCATCGGCGTCGGTCCCGGCTACGACTATGGAGACTATTACGACGGGTATTACCCGCATCGTTATTACCGGAACGTCTATGATGACGACTACTACGCTCCCAGCGATCGTTACGTGGTTCGCTATCATCACCGGTACTATCGCGACAATTGCCGGGTCGAGCTCATAAGGCACTGGCGCCATCACCACCGCGTGATCGAGCAAGTGCGCGTTTGCGACTGACCGGCAATAGCTGATCTCCCCCTTCGGGAGATGCTGCCGAAAGCGGCAAAGGATTCGCCGCGCGTGAAACGCCAACGGCTTTTCTCCGACACGACGGCTATTTATGCGAGACGACCCGGCTGCTTTGCGGCCATCTCCCCCCAGATCCAATCGCCGCCCGTCTCGGGCGGCGAATATTAGCGATCGGGAACATAGGCTGCCTCCGGCGCGTTTATGAGCTACCCCCAAGGAGGAGGTAGCCATGAAAAAGCTCCTGCTTGCCTCCGTCATAGCCATTGCGTCGGCGGCCGCCGTGACCACTCCCGCCAATGCCGGCCGCTTTGAGTTCGGGATCGGCATCGGCGACGGCTATTACAATGACTATTATGACGACTACGACCCTTACTACGGCGACTATTACGGCGATCGCTACATGTATAGGCCGTATTACGGCGGATATTACAGCTACAGGCCGCATTACTACTATCGCCACTACTACATTCGGCATCACTACTACTACAGGCACCACAGGCGCTGCCATGTCGAATATGTGCGGCGGCACCACAGGTTCTACGAGGCGATTCGCGTCTGCAGGTACTGAACCGCGCGGCTGGCTTAAAGCGCTTCGCGCCTGCACGAATTCAGGCGACGGCCGCTATGGATGCCTGGCGGCGGGTTGATTTCCGCGCAAGCGCGGCCACGGGAAGCCTTTCGGCGCCGCACGCGTTGTCATGACGACCCTTCAGGAGGAGGTCGTCATGAGAAAGCTCCTACTTGTTTCGACGATCGTCATCGCCGCGGCGGCGGCCATGGCCCCGCCGGCGGATGCGCGCGTGTTCCTCGGCAGCGGCGGCGGCTATTTCGGTTTCGGCCCGTTCGGCGACTTCTACGACAGCTACGGCGAATATCCTTCCTACGGCCCTTATTGGGGCGGGCCCTATTACGACTACGGCCCCCGCGCCTACAACGACTATGGCGGCAGCTACATGGCGCGCTACCCGCACAGATATTTCGCCTACGGCCGCCGGTGCCGGCTGGAGCGGGTGAGCCACTGGCGCCACCACTACCGCGTGGTGGAACGCGTGCGGGTGTGCGGATAACGCGGCCCGCGACATCGGACTTGGACAAGTTCAGCATTTGAATCGCTGAACCGGTCCAAGTATTTGTTTCCACGCGATTTCGGCCGCAAAACCGCCATGCGGTTTTCCTGGAATTCGCCTTGGCCGGCGCTGGGCCGGGCCGGTCTTCCCGTGACGGGATATCCGTTTGAACCCGCGCGCAGGAAGCCTTTCGCGATCCCGAGCGTTATCGTGGTGAACCTTCAGGAGGAGGTTGCCATGAAAAAACTTCTATTTGCATCGGCGATCGCCATCGCCTCGGCGGCGGCCACGGTCGCTCCGGCGGACGCGCACGGATTCTTCGGTCTCGGTTTCGGTCCGTTCGGCTTCAGCCCGTTCTACGGCGGCCCGTTCTGCGGCGGCCCGTTTTGCGACTATGGCGGCCGCTACTACGGCCCGCGCTATTACGACGACTACTATCCCGGCTACGTGGTCCGCTATCCGCACTACCGCTACCATAGGTACTACTACAGGTATCACCATTACAGGCACCACCACCGGTACCATCACCACTACCGGCACCACCATCGGTACTATTACAGGTACTAGATAGAACCCGCAGCGGTTAGAGGAGGTCGGCGCTTCACGCGCGGTGACCCCTCTGTCGCGTTCGGCGACATCTGCCCCGCAAGGGGGGGAGATCACCAGCCTTGCAAATCCGTGCCAAAATGCCATCTAAGTCGCCGGCACTCACGGAGAGGCATACGTGACGCAGCGAAGCGGCAGCGCCGACCTGCCGCTGCATGGCGGGCGGGTCCCGAAATGGCTGGGCGAGCGCATGACCAGGCTCGGCGCGGTGCTGTGCGAGGCCATCATCCACCATTACGGCCGCGACGAGCTCTTGCGGCGTCTCGCGCATCCCTTCTGGTTCCAGTCCTTCGGCGCCGTGATGGGCATGGACTGGCATTCCTCCGGCATCACCACCTCCGTCATCGGCGCGCTGAAGCGCGGGCTGAACCCGATGTCCAGCGAGCTCGGCATCCATGTCTGCGGCGGGCGCGGCGCGCATTCGCGCAAGACGCCGGGCGAGCTGATCGCCATCGGCGGCCGCGTCGGCCTGGACGGCGAGGCCCTCGCCACCGCCAGCCGCCTCGTCGCCAAGGTGGACAGCGCCGCCGTGCAGGATGGCTACGATCTCTATCTGCACGGCTTCATCGTCACCGATGACGGGCGCTGGGTGGTGGTGCAGCAGGGCATGAACGGCGACGCCCGCCAGGCGCGCCGCTACCACTGGCTGTCGGAGGGGCTGGAAAGCTTCGTCGACCAGCCGCATGCCGCGATCGAGGGCGAGGCTCAGGGCGAGATCGTCAACCTCACCGACCATCGCGCGGAAAAAGCGCGTGGAAGCCAGATCCAGCTTTTGAAGACCATGAGCCCGGAGAAGATCCTGAGCGAGCTCGCGGTGCTGGAGGCGCCGGCCGAAGTGCCCGAGCCCGCCGCGCAGCCGCTCTTACCCAATCTCGTCATGCCCGCGCATCACGACGTGCGCGAGAGCGACATCGTCATGCGCCGCCTGCACGGCAACATATCCGCAGCGATCGAAAGCGGCCCCAAGGATTTCCCCGAACTGCTCCTGGTTCCCGGTGTAGGCCCGCGCACGGTGCGCGCCTTGGCGATGGTGTCGGAAGTGGTGCACGGCGCGCCCTACCGCTTCTCCGATCCGGCCCGCTTTTCGCTCGCCCACGGCGGCAAGGACCGCCACCCCTTCCCCGTGCCACTGAAGGTCTATGACGAGACGATCGCGGTGCTGAAATCGGCGGTAGGCAAGGCGAAGCTCGGCCGAGAGGAGGAGCTGCAGGCGCTCAAGCGGCTGGACGGGGAGTCGCGAAGGATGGAGCGGTATGTGACGGGGCCGAGCTTGAAGGAGATTGTCGCCGGCGAGATGGACCAGTCGCATCTGCTCGGCGGAAGGAGCGTGTTTGGGTGGGAGGGGAAGCCGGACGCCGCGTCGAAGCCGGCGAAGAAAGGCGTTTGAGGCGTCGCCGAAACGGCGTCACGCAAGGCAAGCGGATAACCGCATCGGTCGGCGCTGCCCCTCATTGCCCTGCCGGGCATTTCTCCCCGTATAGTGACGGGGAGAAAGATGCCGTCATCGCCGCTTTCGCCATTTTCAGCGCTGCAGAATAGGTGCCGGCGTCGCGGCCAGCCCCCTTCTCCCCGTCACTATACGGGGAGAAGGTGCCGGCAGGCGGATGAGGGGCAGCGCCGGCGTATGTCATCTGGGATTCGAGCGATCGCGCAGCTTCACACTTTGATTCACCACGCTACACCAAGCGGCTGATTTCGCGACATCGATTGGCTCCCTCACCCCGCCTTCCTCCCCATCATCCCGTAGTGCACCGCCAGCAAATCCAGCCCGACCTTCAGCAGCTTCACCACCACGTCGCGCCCGTCGCCACTACGCTCCGCGATCGCCTTCACCGACTGGCCTTCGAGGCAGGTCTTGCGCACCACCTCCGCCACCTCCCAATGGGCGAGCGCTGCCGCCGCGCGGGCATGGGCGCGGCCGGCTGACAGCACGCGGTCGGGGATGCCGCCTCCTGTCCGGCCGCCGTCGACGCGCTCGCTCCAGGATTGCGGCTGCAGGCCCTCGCGGGCGGCGCGCTCGAAATCGTCGCGGAAGCGCCCTCCTGCCTCGCGCTGCTGGCGAGAGAGCGAGGTGATGCCGACCAGCGGATCGACGTTGCGCAGCCGCACGATGCCGCCGGTGGAGGTGTAGCCGCCGTTCGACACCTCGTAGACGCGGCGCGCCTCGGCCGTGCCGGGGGTGAGGCGCTGGCGGCCGAAGCGGTCCTCCTTCAGAGCGAAATCATGGCCGATCTCGCGGCGGATGCGCACCTGCTCGGCCTCGCCCTTGGGGAGTTTCGGGGGTTGCGGTTTTTTGGAGGGTTTGCGGGGCATGGGGCGGTCCTTGGGTTTTCGGTGGGTGATTGCAAATTGGAAAAGTCGGCGGGACAGCACCCCCCTCTGTCCTGCCGGACATCTCCCCCGCAAGGGGGGAGATTGGCCGCCTCGCCAGCCGCGCTTTTCCTGCAGCGTTAATGATTGGCGAAGGCAGCGAAGAGATTGATCTCCCCCCTTGCGGGGGAGATGGCCGGCAGGCCAGAGGGGGGTGCCTGGCGCCGACCTGACGATCATTGTCGGCGGCGCTCCCCCTCCCCGTCGCGGCTTCGCCGCGCCACCTCTCCCCCGCTTCGCGGGGGCGAGGAACTGGCGCCAAGCAAGACCCGCTTCGCGATCAGCTCCCGCATCAGGCGCCTTTCGCGCACCTCGATCGAAAGCTGCGCGCTCGAGGGGCAGAACTGGGCGTTGTCGACCTTGGCCTCGCCGCGGATGAAACGCTGGATCGCAGCCTGCACGTCGCAGAGCTCGGCGTCCTGCACGGCGGCCAGATAGCCGCGCAGCTGCATCTCGGCGTCAGCGAGCGCGGATTGCGGGAAGCAACTGAACATCGCGGCCAAGGCTTTCGCCGCCTGCTGCAATTCGGCTGCGGTCATTGATCTCCTCGATGATGGCGTTGGCGGCATCGACATGCGTCTTGCGGCGATGCCAGTTCTGTCCGGCTGAACGGCCCGAAGATGATTTCCCGTTCTTTTGCAGCGGAGCGGCAATCCTGGGAGAAAACGCCAGGGCGTTTTCTCCCGATGGATCCATGGATTGTGGATTCTTGGATTCTGGACTCTGGGATTCTGGACTCTGGGGTTTATCCTCCTCCTTATCCGGGACCTTTACCCGCCGCTTATCCAAGGGCGAAAAAGCCCTTTCCTTCGAAAGGCTTGGGTTGCCGCCCTTGGCGCCGTTGCGGCGCGCCGCGCGGGCCTTGCGGGCGTCGGCGATCATGCGCCTGGAATAGATGCGGCCTTGGCGGTCGCGCGAGAAGACGCGGTTCTGCTCGAGCTCGGCAAGCAGGCGCCCAAGCTCCGTTTCCGCGCAGCCGGCAAGACGGGCAAGGGCAGCCTCGTCCAGTCCCTTGCCGGCGATCGCGACATAGCCGACCGGCTCGTGCGCGGCGGCAATGCAGAGCATGCGCATCCACAGCCCCTGTGCTGCCAGCGAGCAGAGGCGCAGGTTCGGATCGGACTCCCAGTCCGACCAGAAGAATCTCGACCAGACCGTGCCGCTCATGAGGAGGGCCCGCTGAGAAAAGGACGGAGGCGATGGCGAATAGCCAATCTCCCCCCTTGTGGGGGAGATGTCCGGTCCAGCGCCGCGCCTCTCACATTCCCCTCCCGCGATGGCCGTGGAACCTGGCATGGTGATGCGCGCAGTAGGAGCGCGTGGCGGAGGTCCGTAGGCCGCAGCACAACATCTCCGGGCCCGGCCGCGCGCCGGGCGGGTCGCCCTCGGCATCCGCGCGCAGCGCGAGGTCGATCGGCGCGCGGCAGCGGTTGAACAGGCAATCGAGGAAGCGCATGGCCGCGACATGCGGCTGGCGGCCGGGATTTAGCGGCGGCGGCGGCGCGGGGAGCTTGTAGAGCGCGGCTTCGGATTTTTCGCGCGTGCCGGGGGTGAGCCAGGCGGGCGGCAAGCTGCGCGCGGGCTTTCGCGACTTGGGCTTCTTGGGTTTGGGTGGGGTGCGGGCATTCGGCGGCGTGGAGAGCTCACTTCTTGAGAGGTCGGCGGGACAGCGCCCCTCTCTGTCCTGCCGGACATCTCCCCCACGAGGGGGGAGATTGGCGGTTGCGGCGCCGGCGCCCTCTATCAGCTCGGCGTGCCTGGAGAGCACGATCCCTCCCGCCACGCTACTCCGCCGGCCAGGACGATCCGGCCGTGCGTGCTTCCTCGGCCTGCCGCCGGCGCGGCCGCCTTTGGGGTTGGCGAAGCCGATGGCTCTAAGCCCGGCATTCCGATGCACGATGCCGATGATGGCGTTGCGCGAGACCGGGCTGCCGCGCAGCGCGCTGAAGCGGCCGGCGATGCGCGAGGCCGAAAGCCCCTCCTTCAGCCAGGCAGCGATCTCGTCGATTTCCTTTTCGGTGTAGGCGGCAGGCATGTCTCATTCCATTGCTTGGGCTTGCGAAGGGCTTGGCTTGCGGCCACGCGCCAGGGTTCGGCCGCGAGGCCGTCGGTCAGGTCACGGAAAGGGGTTGGGGTCAGGCGGCGCCGTTCAGTCGAAGAAGCGCCGCCTCGGCGGCGGCGCGGGTCAGGCCCGACACCGCCCGGCCCGTCATCCGGTCGAACAGGATGACGGTGCCGTCCTCGGTGCGAATGCAGCTTGTGCCGCCCGAATTTGGGGCCGGAGAATTGGGGGCCGGAGCCGGGGGAGGAACGGCTCCGGCCGTTCCGGTGAACCGGGGTGCGGGCGGTCCGACCGGATCCGGGGCAAGCGCCCCGGAATGCGCCCGGACCGGGGAGGAGGACAGTCCGGACGATTGGAATTCATGAATGGAGAGAGGCGCGTTCATGCCGCCTCCCCTTGGACGGTGGCGACCCTCTGCGCGGAGGCAGCGCGGCCGGCCAGCCATTCATAGCTGACGCCGGCAATGCCCAGCCTGCGGCTTGCGGCCACCACATGCGGCCAGTGCTGCGGCGCGATGCGGCCGCGACGGCGCATCTGGCGGGCGGCCTCGTAGCCGCAGCCGACATCGGCGGCGAAGGCGCCGATGCTCTGCCAGGAATCAATAAGCCCCGAGATGCTCGTGGGCAGCCCCGAGATGGTCATGGGTGATGCGGAAATGCTTGCGGGATGCTCATTCATGCGCTAAGCGTACGTTATGTACGAATAACGCGCAAGCGAAATCGTACAATTTGGACGATAATTTTCAGGCATGTTGTACGATGATGGATTCTCGGCACAGATTGCAGCAGGCGCGCGCCCAGGCCGGCTATGCCACGCCCAGCGATGCGGCGCGCGCGTTGCGCGACATCAACAAGAACACGCTCATCAGCCACGAGAACGGCAACCGGCCGCTGTCGCGCAAGGCGGCGGAGAAATACGGCCGGCTGTTCGGCGTCGACCCCGGCTGGCTCCTGTTCGATGCTGGTTTGGGAGGTGACGGCGCCGAGGCCGCGCCGGTGCACCTTGGGCCCTCGCCCACCACCGTAGACGTGCCGATCGTGTCGTGGATCAGCGCCGGCGAGCTCGGCAGCCAGGAGGGCGTCGTCAATCTTTCCGACTATCCGACCATCCCGACCGCCGACCTCGAGGAAGGCGAGTGGATCGCGCTGCGCGTCGACGGGCCGTCGATGAACAAGATCTCGCCGCCGGATTCGATCATCTTCGTCAACCTGCGCGACAAGCGGCTGGTGACCAATGGCTGCTACGTGATCGCCGACGAGACGGGACGGGCCACCTACAAGCGCTACCGCCCGAACGACACCCCGCCCTTCCAGCCGGCCTCCTATCTGGATATTCCCCCGCCGGAGCTGGAGGGCGCGATTACGATCATCGG
This sequence comes from Mesorhizobium sp. WSM4884, assembly GCF_029625675.1. NCBI lineage: Bacteria > Pseudomonadati > Pseudomonadota > Alphaproteobacteria > Hyphomicrobiales > Phyllobacteriaceae > Mesorhizobium > Mesorhizobium sp. WSM4884. The sequence continues at coordinate 21,628 of NZ_JARTVO010000009.1, read as the reverse complement.
CCGCGTGAGAAGGTCGATAATCGATATGTGAAGGTGGGCGGCGATTAAAAGCATGTCTCCCGAAAGTGGGAACCGGTTTCGGGATAAAGACATGCGTAAAATCAAAGGCCTAAAGCGCGGGGAGCGTATCTGAAAGATCGCGACGCGCTTTAGCGAAAGCGACCGATGCCAATCTCCTCCGGCCTTCGGGAGGAGACTGGCGGCGGCCGTTACGGCCATCGAAGCTCGGGGGCGACAGCCGGCATGCGCGTTCGATACGCGGAGCTTACTGAACCTTGATGGTCGCCCACATGCCGTTCATGAAATGATCGGGGATGTTGCAGAAAACCGCGTAGAAACCCGGCTTGAGATCGAGCGTCAGCGAACCCGTCTTGCCCGGATCGAGCTCCGAAACCTCGCCGAGATGGCCGGCCGCATCCTCGTCGACGCGGTTCTCGTTCGAAACGTAAGGCAGCGTCGTCTTCTTGGGATCGGCCACCGGCACAACGATCATCTCATGGACGGTACCCTTGGAGGTGTTGGTGACATCGAAGGTCACCTTGCCCGCCGGCACGACCCTCTTGTCGAGCTGGATTTTCATCATGGCCATGCTCATGTTCGCCGGCATGCCCATGCCCATCTTGGCATCGGGTTTCATGTCGCCGTCCTTGTCCCACAATTTGACGTTGATCGTGGTACCCGCGATTGCCGGTGCCGCAACGGCCAGCATGGTCAAGGCCAGTCCAATTCTCAAAGAATGCATGGGGAATGCTCCTAGCCGCCATCTGGCGACCTCAGGTGGCGGATTGCTATGGAATCAGGGTGATCGCAAGCGCTGTGTAGGAAAACAAAGCTGACAGCAAGCTGACGGCAACGGGTGCATTACAGAATCTATCGTTCAAATTGTACGAATCCTGCTTGACCCGATTTCGTACATAAAGTACGATAACCCTTCCTCCGAGGGGACGTCCTTGAACACTGCGAACCATGCCGCTTTTGCCGATCTCTCCCGCCCATTGCTCTCGCCACTGCCGCTCGCCGAGCGTGAGCGGCTGGCCGGCGCCTGGCGCATGGCCAGTCAGGACATTGCCGACGACATCCGCTTCATCCGGCAATATCTGAAGGTGATCGCCGAGAAGGACGAGCGGCTTTCGACCGGCACGCTGGTGCACGGCCGCGCCTATGTCGAGGCCTGCGCCGCCTGGCTGCCGGAAACGGTGGCGCGATATTTGCGGAACCTCAGGCTGATCAGCGAGTGCGAATGCGCGATGACTGCGGCCGGGGTGCGGTTTGCAACGTCGAGCGATGCGTGGTGAGGCGCATTCTTCTCCTTCTTGTGAGGTGCTGGACGGAGTGAGGCGCCGAAAATCGGCACAACGCTCCCATGGCGACGAAAGTCGTCGCCAAGCTGGAACACCCCTTCCGACCTCGCTTCGCTCGGCCCTCCTTCTCCCACAAGGGCTGGAGGGAAGAACCGCAAGCCGCCCGCCGGGTGCAGAGAACTACCCTTTACAACCTTTGGCTCCGTGCCTCGACAAATGCATCGTTTCACACAATTGCCAATTGGTGGACGCCGGCGAGCTGGCGGTAGTTAATTCGTCTCAACGAACGAGGGTAAAGCCGTAATACCAGGGAGGAACTGGTTTGATGGACCACCAAATCGACATCGGCATACAGCCCGACGATCAGCCTTACGAAATCACCTCATTTGCGAGGAAGCACGGCCTGACGATACCCGTCGCGGACGCGGTTCTTTTCGCCAAGGGGCCGTCGCCGTCGCGGGCCGCCTGCGATACGGCAGCGCTGGCCCTCCTCTGCGCGGTCGCCCAATACGCCAGGAAGCAAGGAGCGCGCTAAAGCGCGTCGCGATCTTTCTGATTCGCTCCATGCGCTTTAGGCTTTGATTTTACGCATGTCTTTGTCCCGAAACCGATTCCCACTTTCGGGAGACATGCGCTAAAGTGCGTCGCGATCTTTCAGATTCGCTCCACGCGCTTTAGGTTTTTGATTTTACGCATGTCTTTGTGCCGAAACCGGTTCCCGCTTTCGGGAGACATGCGCTAAAGCGCGTCGCGATCTTTCAGATTCGCTCCATGCGCTTTAGGCTTTGATTTTACGCATGTCGCTCGGAGCCTCTCCCCTCTCCTCTTGCAGGGGAAGGAAAGAGCGCGGGGTTCTCGCGCCCCTTTCGGCTGTTGTCGGGATGGCCGGCGGCGCGAGGGCCGCCTGAAATCAGGCCTTGGCTTTCGGTTTGGCCGCCTTGGCGGGTTTGGCTGCCTTGGCGGGCTTTTCAGCCTTCGCCGCCTTTGGCTTGGCGGCCTTGGCGGCGGCCGCCTTCTTCGGCGCGGCCTTGGCTTTCGGCTTTGCAGCGCCGTCGATCTCGGCGGTCGCCTGGTCCCAGTGCTCCATATGCGCGCCCTCCGGCCGGCCTGCCTGTTCCCAGATCTCATGCGCCCGCCGGCGAATGCGTTCGTGCCTGTCGTCCGTCACTGTCGCCTCCATTTGGTTGGGGCCGTTCCCCGACGGAAACATTAGCCGAATTTTTCGATGGCGTCTTGCGCATCGACGCAAGGGGCCCAGACGTCGGCAGCGATTTTCTTCAGTGCACGTCGGAGACGACGGCGACGCCGAGATGTGCTGCCTTTTTTGTGATCAATCCGGCCAGATCGGCATCAGAGCGCTCGGTTCCCGTGCGCTCGCGCAAGATGGCGATCGCATCCTTCATCGACAGCAGGCCCGTGCAATGTTCGGCGAGAAGCTTGTCGACGTTCTTGGCGATGTCAGGTGATTCGACATGGGGATGGTGCATGGCTGCGACTCCTTTCTAGGAGCCGGTATCCCCCCGCCGGGCATGGCGGGAGGATCGGGGCTCGTAAGCACAAAGGTTTACTCGATAACCTGTACCACTCTGCGTGTGCCAGGGTCGACAAGAACCGTGTGGTCGTTGACGACAGTATACCTGTACTGAACGTCCGGCACCGTCTGCAATTCGACCGTATCCGGCACCGTCGAGCCTATGCCGAGCTCAAGGCCCAGAACGTTGACAGAGGCAACCGGGTGCTTGTGGACATATTCCTTGACGACGGTCTGCTGCTCAGGGGTGACGATCACCTCGTCCGCAGCCGCAACGCCGATACCGGCCATCAGAGCCAGGCCGGCGACAGCAGGAATGAGGGTGGTTTTCATCATAAGTCTCCTGTTGCGTTGGCGAGCTCCGCACTGCCTCCGCCAGAGCGGAAACAGCGGCAGATCGAACATGGGAGCTCGTGGAGCAAACGCCCGCGGGAGGCTCTTGTTCCGCCGGCGGCGGCCAATGGTTTTCTTCTCCTGCTTGCCGGCAGGGAACCGTCGCGGCGGCTTCGCATTGTTTGCGTTGAGCAATTCCAGATGCCGAGGGCCGCCGCCATGAGCAAGCCTACCGTCACAAGCGACATGCCGTTCCGCGCCCCGGTGGCGATCGCCGTGGGCGCGGGATTCAAGCGCGAGATCGCCTCGTTGGCGGCAATGCAGAATTTCCTCAAGGAATGGCCGCAGGCGGCGCGCGGCGACTGCTATGTCGCGGCGGTGCAGGCCTGCGAGGCGGCTTGGACCGGAGAGAGGAAACTCAAGGAAGCACGACAGGCTTTCCTCTGCTTCGCGGAGAAGGCAGGCATTCTGTGGACCGGCGTCGATCCGGTGACGGCGCTGCGCGAAGCCAAGATCAGGCGCGGCAAAACCAGGCGTGGAATCGCACCGCGGCAGCGCGCAAACCAACCGAGGCAATAGGAAGAAAAAGCCCCCCGCGCGGAGGGCTATGGCGCGCCAGCGACGCCGCACACTGCCGCCCATTTCCGGACGGCAGCTGGTCGACATCGGATGGCGGGAAAGGCTTACTGTCAGTTAGGCGACGATTCGCCCAACACCTCGGTGACGAAGGATGCGGCGATCAGGTCGTCCGCATCGATGCGTAGGGAGCCCTCGCTGCCCCCCATGATGGCCGCGACCTTCTGAAAGGTCTTCATCTCGTGTTCGGTGATCCGGGCGTCTCGCATTCTGGCTTTCAGATCGGCGACACGCATCCCGAGCGAACGGGACGTTCCGATTTCTCGTTTCGACATATTGGTCAGTCCTCCTCCCCCAGCCCGTGCCTGCTGTGCCTGTTTGCCGCCGCCCGAATCCGCATTCTGCCGCTGGCTTATGTTGCTTATGAGGCAACGCGGACCCAGAGGCGGCAACGCGCACCCGGACGGAAGGTTCCGTTAGCATATCGTAACAAATTAATAATTGGTTATGACCCGCCGACCGCGATGCGGGCGACGGGTCACCTCCGTTTGCCGGCCGACACTAGCGGCCTTTTTACTGAAGCACCTCGACGATCTTGCGGGTGCCGGGGTCGACGACCACGGTCTGGTTATCGACGACGACATAGCGGTATTTGACGTTCGGCACTTCGTGCAGCTCGACCGTGTCTGGAAGGGTGCTGCCGACACTGAGCTTCACGCCGGGAACCTGTATCGAGGCAAGCGGCTGCTTGTGCACATATTCCTTGATGACGGTTTCCTGCTCGGGCTCGATGACAACGTCCTGCGCGGCTACGGCGCCTGCGCCGGCCAGAAGCAAAAAACCCGCGGCGGCTGTTGCGAGATGAATCTTCATGGTCGTCTCCTTTTGTGGATCAAGTCGCCTCCTTCGCTGCGCCTGCGATTCCACAGCCGGTCGGCACTGGCCAAACGCCAGCGGCCGAACCTTGTTCCGGCAAATTGTCGCCGGCGCTCTCACAAAACGTCATCGCGGCTTTGCAAAACATTTCGGAACAATGCTTTTCAGCCCGGGTTATCCGAATGAAGGGACCAATTTTCCGACCTTTCCGAGGAGGAATCCGATGAAACACCTGTTGATCACGAGCATGCTCGCGCTCGGCGTTTCTTGCGGCGCCGCGATGGCGCAGACCGAATCCACACAGCCAAGCGGCGACAACAACTGCGTCGCCGGCCAGGCCGACTGCCAAAAGGGCGGCAAGGCTGGCGAGCAGGCCCAGGGCAAGATGAAATCTCAGACTGAGCAGAAAGCCCAGGGCGGCACCAAGATGCAGACCCAGCAGAATGCTCAGGGCCAGGCCGGCACCAGCACCGACCAGCAGGCCCAGGGCAAGACCAAGATGAAAACCACCGAGCAGGCCCAGGGTCAGGCTGGTACGAAGACCGAGGAGCAGGCTCAGGGTACGGCCAAGTGCAAGACCGGCGAGACCAACTGCCCGAAGACGAATGAACAGGCCCAGGGCAAGGCCAAGATGAAAACCACCGAGCAGAACGCGCAGGGCAAGACTGGTACCAGCACTGAGCAGAATGCCCAGGGCACCACCAAGATGCAGACCCAGCAGAACGCCCAGGGCAAGACCGGTACCAGCACTGAGCAGAATGCCCAGGGCACTACCAAGATGCAGACCCAGCAGAATGCCCAGGGCAAGACCGGCACAACCACCGAGCAAAACGCTCAAGGCACCAACGTGCAGACCGACCAGAACAAGACGGCCTCGATCAGCAATGTGACGGTCGAGCAGAAGACGCAGATCACGCAGATCATCCACGAGACCCACGTCCAGCCGGTCGCGAGCGTCGACTTCGACATCTCGGTCGGCGTCAAGATCCCGCGGCATAAGATCCGCCTGCATCGAGTGCCTGCCCGCATCGTCAAGATCGTCCCGGCCTATGAATCCTACGAGTATTTCGTGCTGGCCGACGGACGCATCGTCATCGTCGATCCGGACTCCCTCGAGATCGTGGCGGTCCTGGAAGCCTGATCCGAACGGCATTGCCTACAGGAGGAGGCCCGCCGCGCCGCAAGGCCCGGCGGGTCGTTTTTTTCCGGTGTCGGCACGCTGTCGAAGTGACGCAGCCTGCCGAACGCGGTGCCATCGATTCCGGTGAGAGATCGGGTAGGCCAGAAAGCCGGGGAACCCGGACAGCCCGGCCTGCTTGTCGTGATGACACAGGACTTCGCAAGCCGGGCCGCGTCCGGCAGTAAATGCCGGGCACAAAGAATTTGCATCTATTAACTCGGACGCGCAACTCACGGTATGCGAGGGGCTGAAACTGGTTCGCCTTACAACAATCCACGCATTTCCATCGACAGGCTTCCAGAAACAAGCTAACCGGCCGCGCCGCCTTCGCAGGAAAGCAGCGGGCCGGCCCTCCCGCCGATGAAGGGACATTCTCGGCGGTCGTGCGGGATGGCTGCGGCCCTAGCCGATCAGGATTCCGGCAGCCGCAAAGACGATGCAAAAGCCGAAAACAGGCGCGAGAAGCCACCGCGCCTCATAGACGCTGCGGTCCATCAGTTTCTCCTAATTAACGTGGTGAAAGGGAACGGATCGGCCTCGGCTTGGTTCCTCAGTCAGAGGTCCCGGACCACAGGTCGTGACGGCAGCGGCCCTAAGGCCTATGGCACCGAGGCTGCCTGAAGTCTTGCGATCCCGCCGGAAAAGGTGCAAGGGTCGAGACGGGTAGAGAAATGGGCGAGATCGCCGGAGCCGGAAATGGTTGCGGCGCTCGATTGGGCAAATGTATTTTCCGCAGTTCCTTGTGGGAATGACGGCAACGCTCCTGGTGGTCCTGGGCTGGACCTACGCGTCCACGGGATCGGTCTGGGCGTCGCTGGGCTGGACATTCCTGGCGGGCGTGGTGCTGCAGGCAGGCTACTTCGTGGCCGTGCTGTGGCTCGTGAACGCCGAAAGCCGGGTGACGGACGAGAGCAAGGCGACCGGCGCCGGCCTACCCGCCAAGCTGCCCGGCCCGTTCGAGCGCGACGGCATCATCCACGCGCTGATTTCGCGGCTGTTCCCGAGGCTGCTGCCCTAGCAATTCAGCCCTTTGGAAGCGCCTTCCGACTTCCCCTGGACGTGTCTTCACGTCGAAGCGGCTGCGCCAAAAACCGATGTAAGACTAGAGCATGTCTCCCGAAAGTGGGAACCGGTTTCCGGATAAAGACATGCATAAAATCAAAAACCTAAAGCGCATGGAGCGAACCTGAAAGATCGCGACGCGCTTTAGGTGTCCGCCATCTGGCAATATGGCGGACACCCATCACCTTCCCAACCGGCGATGAAAGGGGTTCCCATCGACGGCATGTCCTAATTGAACGGCACAGGACTATGTTTCACTGTTTGGACCAATGCCTGCCGGAATCGAACCTCAGTCGCAAAGCTAACGCGACCCTGCTCCAAACCATCGGACGAATGCCGCATCCTTTCCGCTGATCTCGCGCACCGCTTTCAACAGTGCTTCGTGCAAGGTCTGCATTGATCGGTAATGCTCGCACTGCGGCGATATCAGCGGCCCGACAATACTATCGTGCAGCGCTGCCGCCGCTCTCATGAACTGCTGCAGTTCCCCCTCCGAGAGCTGCTTGGGCTTGCTGCGCCTGACCATCGCTACCTTCCACCAAAATCGTCGCAGGAATATATTCCTTGATACCGACGGAAGATTCCAGCGACCGTTGGTTGCTTTCTGGGTTGTGATCCGAGGCGGCCCGCGCAATTGCACCCAAAAGTAGTCAAGCCGCCGGCTTGCTGACCGGAGCCGTTGCTGCATATATCGGCATATAACCATTGCCAACGGCAACACGCGATGGACGATCCGAAACCAACAAGCAAGAAACAGCGCCGGCTGTCGGCCTTCGAACTCGATTCCGTGCGGGAAGCTTTCCGGCGGTCGGTCCGCGAGAACAACGTTACGGAAGCCAACTGGGCCGAACACGCCAAGACGTTCATCGAGAACATGATCGGCAAGCACGACGCCATCAAGCAGCGCTGATTACGCGGCTCGGGAGCGGCCCGGCGCCCTCATCAGTTTCGGGGAGTGAGAGCTACCGGGCCTAACCGGCGGGGACCGCTTACGGGGACTTCGCTACTTGGGCACACCGGCTAGCGAAGAAATATACGCTTCCACTAATGTAATCGGAACGCATCCATAAGGACGAAGGCGGGAGTAGCTCGCCATGCCGGAACAGCTCGGCGGGGCCGATCGCCACGACCGGCTCGGCCCCTGACACTCTCTCGCCGCTGCGCAAAGGCAGTTCTTCAGTCGAAGCTGCAAGTTACCGCAGTCCCGTTTTAAGTCGGCTTTAATACGTTTGGGTGCGAGATTGGCGGAAGCGCTCCCAACCTCTCGCGCAATTGGCGCTCGCGGGCAGGACTGGCCTCATCAGACCAGCGTTTATATGAAACGGTTGAAGGACGTTAGTGTCGGGACCAAGCTCTCGCTGGGCTTTGGACTGGCATTGCTGTGCATCGTCGGCTTAGGAGTATTTGGGGTCGAGCAACTGCGATCGCTCAACAAGGTCACGAGCGAGATCACCGGCGTTTGGTTGCCGCAGGTCCAGATCGTGGAGGAGATGAAGCGCAACCTCGCGGAACACCAGCTCTATGCAACGCTGCGCATGCGCAGCGCCGATATTCGGCAGTCGCCGGGTATCGATGACGAGATGGCAAAGGCGAGCGAAGAAATACTTCGAGATCGGCGCGCCTACCGCAGGAGTGCCGGATCGCCGGCCGAGCAGGACCTGTTCGATCAGTTCGTCTATCTGTGGACGGCCTATGAGGACTCCCTGACAACGATTTTCCCGCTGCTCGAAACAGGGGAACAAGCGAAGGCCGTCAAAGAATTCGAGACGGTGTCGCTGCCGACCGTGGCGGAGGCGGCTCAGCGGCTGGACGGACTGCTGGCCCTCACCAATCAGCGCAGCATGTCCGCCGCAGCCATGGCGGATCGTACCTATACCGTCGCGCAGCGGCTGGCCTGGGCCGCGATCGTCTTTGCCGCCGCGTGCCTCGGCATGCTTGTCGCCTGGATCCGACACAATGTCAGCAAGCCGATCCTCACCGTGAGCGAGGCGATGCATCGGTTGACGCTGGGTGACCGCCGCTCAACCCTCGTCGCACTGAAAAGAGAGCGGCGCGACGAGGTTGGGCTCTTGTTCTCGGCCTTTGCCGGCTACCGTGCCAGCCTGGAGCGCAGTGACGCCTTGGTCCGCGAGGCGGAGCTGGAACGGCAGCATCTGGCCGCCGCCGCGGCGAACATGCCCGTCGGCCTGTGCATGTTCGATGCCGAGCGACGGCTGGTTTTCTGCAACCAGGCCTACGCCGACCTTTACCGCCTGCCAGAGACGCTGACCCGCCCGGGGTCGCCGTGGGTCGATCTGATGCGGTTCCGGATCGCCGCGGGGCTTTATGTAGGCCAGGACCCGGACAGGTATCTGGAAGAGCTCTCGGCGACCATCGACCGCGCCGAACGTGTGGTGAGCCTGGTGGAGCTCAGGGACGGACGCACCATCGACCTCATTCATCAGCCGCTGCCAGGCGGCGGGTGGCTCGCCACGCATCACGACGTGACCGACTTGCGGCGCAGCGAAGCTCGCATCTCCCACATGGCGCGCCATGACGGGCTTACGGATCTTCCAAACCGCATATTGTTCCGCGAACGTGCCGAGGAAGCCTTGGCCGAGATGGAACGCAGAGATGGCAAAGCCGCCTTCCTTTGCCTCGATCTCGATCATTTCAAGATGGTCAACGACACGCTCGGACATCCGATCGGCGATGCCTTGCTGAAGGAGGTTGCCTCCAGGCTGAGGCAGGTCGTGGGTGAAGACGACACGGTGGCCAGGCTCGGCGGCGACGAGTTCGTGATCATTCAAAGGGAGGCTGGTCAGCCGGTCGAGGCCACGGCGCTTGCGCAACGGGTCATCGATGCGCTGAGCGCGCCTTACGTCGTCGATGGTCATGGGGTTGTGATCAGCGCCAGCGTCGGCATCTCGATTGCGCCGAACGATAGCAGGAACGCCGACCAGCTGCTCAAGAACGGCGACATGGCGCTCTATCGGGCAAAGGCGGAAGGACGCGGGACGTACAGGTTCTTCGAGCCGGAAATGGATGCCCGCATGCAGGCGCGGCGGTTTCTCGAACTCGATCTGCGCGAGGCGCTGGTCCGAGGGCAATTCGAGATCTACTACCAGCCGCTCCTCAATCTCGGCCGCGGCGAGGTCAGCTGCTTCGAGGCGCTGCTGCGCTGGCATCACCCGACGCGCGGCATCGTCTCCCCGGCCGAGTTCATTGCCCTGGCCGAGGAGATCGGCCTGATCGTCCCGATCGGCGAATGGGTGATCAAGCAGGCCTGTCTCGACGCGGCACGCTGGCCCGATGGCATCAAGGTTGCCGTCAATCTGTCGCCGACGCAGTTTCGCAGCTCGCGCTTGCTCTCGACGATCGTCGAGGCATTGGATGTCTCGGGGCTGCCCCCGAGCCAACTCGAGCTCGAAATCACCGAGACGGTGCTGCTGGCCAACACCCAGGCGACCCTGGCGATGCTGCAGCATATCCACATGCTGGGCGTGCACATCGCGATGGACGACTTCGGAACCGGATATTCGAGCTTGAGCTATCTGCGCTCGTTCCCGTTCGACAAGATCAAGATCGACCAGTCCTTCGTCAAGGATGCCAATGACGTCGACAGCTCGGTCGCCATCATCCGAGCCGTCACGAGCCTTGGCAGCAGCCTCGGAATGCAGACCACAGCCGAGGGGATCGAGACAGCCGAGCAGCTCGAGCGGGTACGAACGGAAGGCTGCACCGAGGCACAGGGCTTCCTGCTCAGTCGGCCGCTGCCTGCCCGGGACATCCCCGCAATGCTGGAGCGGGTGCGTGCCGTCGTGGCCGGCGACCTCATCAGGCCTGCACCCGAAATGACAGCAGGCCGACGCCGCAGGAATGCAGCCGCCCGCGTTTAAAGCGCGTCGCGTTGAAACGCCTCAGCAGACCATACCCATCGCCTCACTGTTGGACGGACATCGAAACGCCGCGCGAACTTTCCGCGCGGCGCTCGCTCTGCTCCGGTCAGTGCGCAGCGGCCGGCGTGGCCGAACGCACCGTTTCCGGCGACGAGAAGACCACCAAGGCGAAGACCAGCACCGCGGCGGCAATGATCAGCGAGCCGATCGCCACGACCGGCTCGATCTGCGGATGGCCGCCCGCCAGCATCCAGTAGAGCGCCGGCAGCATGATGACAAGGCCGACAGTGTAGAGGCCGTAATGGATCATGGCGACGCGACGCTCCGCCTTCGCGGGATTGAGCGCGTAATAACCGCCGAAGATCGCGCTGGTGACCCAGCCGAGAAGGTTGATGTGGGCATGCGCCGGGAAGGCGCCGTGATCGCCCGAGATCGCCATCTGCAGCCCGGCCGCTATGCCGAGGATGAGAAACACGATGGCCGTCTTGAAGAAAAGCTCCGAAACCCGCGGCATTTGTTATCCTCCCAATGCCCTGTGACTCCCTCACCCGCCAAGTCTACACGCCGCAAGGCATATTAGCCACAAGGCATTGAGGGCGAAGGCGGATTTGGTGTGGATTAGCCATTCAACGCCGGCGGGACAGCGCCCCTTCTTTCCTGCCGGACATCTGCGCCACGGGGGGAGATTGGCAGTTGCGGCGCCGCTTTCCTCCTACAGCGTTGGAGATTGGCGAAAGCCTGCGCGCATCTGATCTCCCCCCAAGTGGGGGAGATGTCCGGCAGGATAGAGGGGGGCGCCGTAGAGTAGAAACGTTAGCGATACAACCTCGGTCCCGCAGTTCAAGCATGCCGCATACACCACCGCCACCAAGACATCGCGCCAATGCGAAATCGATGCGCAGGGTTATGACTGACGCAGAGCTGAAGCTCTGGAACGTACTCCGCGCGCACCGGCTGATGGCCTGGGGTTCCGAAGGCCGTTTCCGATCGCAGGCTACATTGTCGATTTCGCCTGTCCAGAGAAGAGGCTGATCGTGGAGGTGGAAGGGTCGCAACACGGCGACGCCGGTGGTGCAAACGCTGATGAGGTTAGGACCAAGCGCTTGGAACAGGACGGCTGGATCGTCTTGCGCTTCTGGAACGACGACGTCCTTTGTGACATCGACAATGTCTGCCAGCACATTGCCATTTCGGCGGGATTGGCTGGGCCGACCTGAGACGCCGGCGGGACAGCGCCCCCTCTGTCCTGCCGATCTCTCCCACAAGGGAGGAGATCGGACGGCGCGCCGGCGTTCGCCAATCGCCAACAACAAAATGCCGCCGGGCGCGGCCCGGCGGCATGGCAGTCTACCCTTTGGCAGGTTCGGCGCTGTCGCCTTACGGCGTGGCGGCGGCTGCCTGGTCGATCTTGTCGGCCAGCACGCCCTTGGCCCAGTCGGTGACTTCGGCGTCGACCGGCTTGTTGGCCATGTCCTGGAGAGCGGCGTCGAGCGAGGCGTCGTCCGGGGCGGGTGTATTGGTAGCCGCGGTCTGGGCATCGGTGAGCGCGGTGTTGGCATCATTCAGCGCGGCGGTCGCGTCATCGATCTGCGCCTGTAAGGCATCGATCTCTGCTTGCGTTGCAGGCGGATTCGCCTGCTGCAGCGCGGTCATCTGGTCATTGAGCGCGTCGAGCGCGGCCTGGGCGTCGGCCACGGCCTGCTCCGCCGCCGTTACGGCGGCCTGCGCCTTCTGGGCCGCAGCCGCCTGCGTCACATAGGCCTGGATGGCCGCGAACTTCGGGCTCTTGGAGTTCATGTAGGCGTTGATGTTGCGCTGCAGGGAGTTCAGCCGGCCGAGCTTGGCATGCAAGTTCTTTTCCTTCGGCGTCGCGGCGGTGGTCGTGTCGTCCGTAGTCTCGTCGGTCGTATCGTCCTGCGACTTCGCCAGTTGACCCGGCGCCGATGCCTTGCCATGCGAGGCGCCGCTGTTGCCCTTGCCGCCGCCGTTGCCGCCACCATTGCCACCGCCGTGGTCGCCGCTATTGCCGTGGCCGCCGCCATTGCCGCCGCCGTTGCCGCCGGCGCCGGCGAGCGCTGGAGCAGTCGCGAGTGCCAGGACGGCAAGTGAAGCCAGAAGTGTCTTTCGGATCGTCATCATGTTTCTCCGCAGGTGAATCGCCACCACTGCCCAACCGCTAGGCCGCTTCATATGAGAATTCCCTAATGGCTTGGAGTAACTTTTAAGCAAAAACCGTTTCGGCAAGGGAGCAAGCCCCTCATACCGTCCCGGCATTGGCCGCGCACCTATATTAACCCACTGAAATGATTATATAAATAAATGGTCTCGGCCTGACTCCGCCCTCTGGAACAATGAAGGCCCATGCCCCGTCGGACCATAGGCCCAACGCTATGCGGCCAGCGTCTGCCGAAGGGTTCCATGCCCTTGTTTATGCATGTGATTTTCGCACCAACGCGGCACAATTTCGGGCGCCACGCAAGGGCACTGTAAAAACGATCCGCCAGTGCCCTTCAACGGTCGGACACCGATCGCATCCCAGACGAACACCATTATATACTTGCATATATCTTGGCATGTCTGAAGCGCGTCGCGATCTTCGCTCGGTGCGCTTCAGGTTTTTGATTTTACCCATGTCTTCGTCCCGAAACCGGTTCCCACTTTCGGGAGACATGCCTTAGCTGTTGACCAGCGGCACGGTGACGGTCGTCGAGTAATTGATCGCGTAATCGCTGAAATAGGGGAAGTTGATGACGAAGGCGTAGCTGGCGCTGACATGCGCCATCTTGAAGCCGCCGCTTGGCGGGTCGGTGGTGATCGTGACCGTCACGTTCTGCAGGCCGAGACCCTGCAGTTTCTGCGTGGCGATCGTCTGGATCTGAGCCTGGGTCAGCGTCTTGTCGAGCTGCAGCGAGCGGGCGGAGGCTTCCAGCGCGTAGCGCACGCTGGACTCGTTGTTCATCGACCAGCCGAAAGCGAAGATGCCGAACAAGAGCATGATCAGGAAAGGCACGATCAGCGCGAATTCGATCGCGGCTCCGCCGGAGGTATTGCCGGCAAACGCCTTCGCTCTCCATCTAGCGGACACGGATCACCTGCTGGTGATCGAGTGCGGTATTCTTTGGGAAGGGGCCGAAGGTGAAAGGCGGAACCCAGGTGCCCGACGCGGCGATCTGGACGAACACCGAAGGCACCTTCGGCCCTGCGCAGATGGTCGTCGACGTGACCACGGTCGTTCCGCACTTGTAGGTGCGGGTCACAGCGACCGCCGCGTCGTCCGGCTTCTTTTCCCAGCTCGCAAGAGCAGCCGCCTGGACGGCAGTATCGTCGCTCGCTCCGGCCAGCAGCAGGTTTGCCGCCGTCTTCACGCCCGCCCGCATCGCCATCGAGCTGGTGGTATAGGACCAGCCATCGGCGACGCCGAAGAGCGCAGCGCACAGCACCGGCAGCACCAGCGCGAATTCCACCGCGGCAGCGCCGGAGCGGTTCTCGCGGAAGCGGGTTGCCAGCGTCCCCATGCGGCTACTCGACGATCGCAATCGACGGGGCCGCCGGTATATCCTTCATCCCGAGGCTCGAGCAGTCCTGGTTGATGGTCGAACTGCCCGACCACTGGATGGTGTCGGCGACGACCTGGGTGCAGCCGTTCTTGCCCGAGAAATTGCCGAGATAGTCGACCTCCTGCCTGGGGAAGTAGATCGCGCCGGTCAGAAGCGAGTCCGCGGTGCCGTTGAAGTTGCTTTTTGCGCTGGCGCCATTCCTGTCACCATAAAACAGCACCCCGGAATAGATGCCCGAGGTCGGTGCGCTGAGCGTCACAGTGGCGTTGCCGTTCATGCTGACGGTGTTGCTGCCGGACATGAAGATGGTGACACCGGTGCAGGGTGTGGCGCAGGTGATGACCGCGCCGGCGTTGATCTTCAAAGGGCCCTGCACGACATACGTACCGGAAGAAAGCGCGACGTTGCCGTTGAGGTTCATGCCGCTGCAGTAGGTGCCGGCCTGGAGCGTTTGCGTCGTCTTGTTGCCGTTGACATTCCTGCACGGGCTGGTGGCCGCCGGCGTCGGCAGGCTGGAGAACGGATCGGACGTAGGCAAGGCCTGGGTGATCGGGCTCTTGCAGACCATGCTCACCGGATTGTTCAGCACGACGCCGCCCGCCGAGATCAGGCAGTCGGTCTGGAGAGACGCCGAGCCCTGCACCTTGATGGCATCGCTGGCGATCGAATTGGCCATGGTGACGCAGCCGTTCTGCTTGACGGTGGTGCTGCCGGAATAGAGCACCGCCTGCGAGGCCGACTGACTAAGCGCGACGTTGCAGGCCTTGGAGGCGTCGGTGATGAGCGCCACCGCCCTCGCCTGTTCCGGCACCTTGCTCTGGGTGAAGATAGAGGTGAACACCCGGTCCAGGTTCTGGTTCAGAATCACCTCGACCGCCTTCTTGGCCGTGTTTGGCCCCGAAGTGGGCGGCGTATGGACGACGATGGTGCCGGTGCCCAGCCCGTTGTCGGTTGCCGACTGCGTGGCGGCCGTGGTGATCGTCGCCGTGTCGGATCCCTGGATCTTCTCCAGCGCGCCGGCATAGGCGGCGGCGTCGGCCGTCGCCTGCAGCTTCAGGCTCGAATAGTACCAATAGGAGGTCTCGACGCCGAGCCCCGCTCCGCCGACGACGACCGGCAGGGTGAGCGCGAAGATGGTCGCGACGTTGCCGCCCTCGCCGCTTCGCAGGCGACGGAAAGCGAAGTGTCTGAATATCCGACTGAATGAGGCCATGGCCCAGCACGCCCAAGCTATCCCAGCTAACACGTTCAACATCCGTCGATAAACGAATGGCTAATTTTTTCGCTCGACTTGCGCCGGTCAGACCCCTGGAGGCATTTTTCCACACCTTGCGCGCAAGCACTAGGACCTTAGGCCCAATCCATATAGGACCTAAGGCTAAGCGCCGGAAAAACCACTAATTTTAGGACTTTCTGCATTTTAACTTTTTCGGAAATCGCTCGTAGAGACGGCCGTCGTATCTCTCTGTCCCATCTGCGGTGAGGGCGGCTCCGATGATTGGACGGTTCTGGGCTTCGAAGCGTGGCAATTTCGCGCTGACGACCGCGATCGCCATGGTGCCGCTGATGCTTGCCGTGGCCGGCGCTGTCGACCTGGTGGGTACCAGCGACGATGCCGCGCAGCTGCAGAACTCGCTGGACGCGGCCGGCCTTGCGATCGGCACGAAATACCAGGCGGGCATGTCGGCGAACGATGTGCGGCAGCTCGGCCAGACGTTGTTCGCGGCCAATATGAGCGCCGCCGACGCCGGGGAATATTCGGGCAGCGTCGCCGCCTTCCAGGCGACGGCGAGCGGCGATCCGAGCGCCTATTATATTTCGCTGTCGTCCGCCATCAGCCGACCGGCCTTCGTCAGCGGCACGCCGGCCTGGCAGGCGACGCGCTCCGCCTCCATCAAGATCAAGCCCGGGGCGCAGGCCTGCGTGCTGGCGCTCGATCCGCATGTGGGCGCCGCCGTCAGCCTGCAGGGCTCCACCAATGTCGCGATGAAGGGCTGTGTGATCGCCGCCAACTCGGACGCAGCCGACGCCGTCAGCCGGGGCGGCTCGGCGATCGTCAGCGCCGGATGCGTCTCCACTGTCGGCGCGACTTCCGGCATGACCCCACCCAACGCGACCCTTTCCTGCGGCACGCCGCAGGAAAACCAGTACGCGTCCTTCGATCCTCTGGCCAACGTCACCCCGCCCGCCTACGGGCTCTGCCAGCCGATGCCCAACGGCAAGACGATCACGCTTTCGCCAGGCACCTATTGCGACAAGACGTGGTCGGGAAAGATCACGCTCAATCCGGGCATCTACGTCCTGCGCAACGTCACCATAAAACCCGGCGGCAACGGCAGCCTGACGGGCCTGGGCGTGACGATCTTCCTGATGGAAAACTCGCAGCTCTATATCAACGCCAACGAGACGGTGAACCTCTCGCCGACCACCAGCGGCCCCTATGCCGGCATCACCATCTTCCAGGACCACGGCAACACGCAGGCGCTGACGCTGAACGGCGGTTCCGGCTCGGTGGTGAGCGGCTTCATCTACGCTCCCGACGCGGCCATCACCTATGCCGGCAATTCGGACATGAGCTCGCAAGGCAGCTGCCTGCGGCTGGTCGGCAAAACCGTCGATATAACGGGGAACTCGGCAGTGAAGTCGGACTGCGCGGCCGAACTCGGCAACCGCGAAATGTATGCCGGCAGGATGGTCACCCTGGTGAAGTGATCAATGGGAAGACATAGGCGGTTGGCGAAAGCCGTCGCGATGTCTGATCTCCCCCCTTGTGGGGAGATTGGCAGCTCCGGCGTCGCGCCCCTAAAGCGCGTCGCGATCCTTCGGATACGCTCCGTGCGCCTTAGGCCTTTGATTTGCGCATGTCTTTGTCCCAAAACCGGTTCCCACTTCGGGAGACATGCTTTAAGGCTCCGGCACGATATCCGCGCCCGGCTGTTCGTCGAACAACACCGTGCAGCCGCACTCCAGCGCGACCTGGGTCAAGGCGTTCGCAGCGGCTTCGTCCGACGAGACGAAGTCGCCGGTCAGGACGCGCAGTTCCTCGACGGCCTTCGACATCGAGATGAGGCGTCCGGCCGAGCGATCGCTGGCACAGGCGTCGACGACGCAGAGAAGATCGATGAATTCGAAGCTATCCATGGCAGCCTCCGCCCACGGCATCCCTTCGTGGGAGTCAACGGCGTGGCGGGCGGCCAGGTTCCGCTTTGAGTCTTCCCTCAAGAATCCGACGGCGGCCTCCGTGGTGCCAGCTTGAGATCGAAGCGGGGCGGCAGGCATGGCTCGAAGCAGACGCCGCGCACCGATCCAGAGGTCGTCGGATCGACCGGAAGCGGCACGATCATCTGCGCCTCACGGGCGGGCCACAACGGGCTGCCGAAAAGCAGGAAGACGCCGGTGATCAGTGCCGCCAGCAAGAGCGCGGCGCATAGGTTCGCGATCATCTCGCCGAGCTGCATGGGCACCTCCTGGAGGGGAACTGCCCGCCACATCGCAGGAAATGGCGGGCACTCCATTCTTGGCCGCCGATGAAGGGACGTTGTTCGACGGCCTGTGGGGCAATGAATTGCCCGCGCCACTTGTTTCCAGAAATCCGGCCGTTCGGGCCTCTGCGTTGCGAGGTGCGACTTCAGTCCGACCGGCACCATGGGACCGTAGCCCCGGTGCGCAACCAGTTGCCTGGGAACACGTTGACTGGGAGGCTACTCCAGCACCTGCCCGCGCCGGAAGGCGCGGGTTCTTTTTTGCCAGGCTGCAACCGGGCCGGCTCGCAATTACATTAGCAATCACTCATTGAAAGGCGTATGAATCCGGCAGCGGTCGCCGACGATCGCGTCAGGCTCCGCTTGCAATCCTTGGAAATGGGAGGATGCCATGGCCGAAGCTGCAATGAACGTCACCAAACTCGAATCCAAGTCGCACAACAATCCCGACGAGGTCCGCTCGCCCGCCAAGACGCGCGTCGAAATCGTGCGGCTGCCGGGCTTCACGCTCGGGCGGATGAACATGCAGCCGGGCTGGAGGTGGTCCGAATGCGTGAAGCCGGTGGTCAAGACCGAAAGCTGCCAAGTCTCGCATGTCGGCTATGTCGTATCCGGGACGATCACCGTGCGCATGACCGACGGCACGCAAAAGACCTTCGAGGCCGGCACGTCCTACACCATTCCGCCCGGCCATGACGCCTGGGTGGAAGGCAATCAGCCGCTCCAGTGCATCGAGGTGCTCAGCGCAGAACAATACGCCAAGCCGGCATAGGCGCGGCACGTCGGATTCGGGCGGCACTCGAGGCGAAGGCCGGCATAACTCGCTTGGCGCTTGCAGGCCGCGGTGGCGGCACTTCTTCTGGCGGACGGACCGTGGCCGAGCCTACCCGGCTTCGTCCTTATGGATGCATACCGATATCTTAGCAGGAGCGTATATTTCTCATCAGCCGGCGCCGTGTTTCTCTTCCGAGCCCCCGCCGGCTAGGCCCGGCGCATGCTGGCCTACCCCGCCAGAGCGCCGGGCCGCTCCCACGTCATGAACTCCGTCGCCTCTCATCCGGAGTTTACGGCATGGTTGGTGAATTGCAGGACTAGACCGCCGCGGCCGGCGGCATGATCTTGCCGCCAAAGTATCATATCAATGGGTGCAGATTTGCCACACCCGACGATCGTTTAGCGGCTTCTAACATTAATTGATGCGGCCTGTCGGACTGCAGCGGTGATATATGGTTATCACCCACGTCGGCGGGGGCTTTGGGTGAGGCCCGACCTGCAGGTGCGTTTGCGCGATCCTTCCGCGGCATGGCCTGCAAGTCGGGTCTTTTTTGTCCGGCCAAAGGCCGTGCCGGCGCCAAATTCAAAAAACTCGCCGGGCGAGACCCAAGCTCCTCGAGCCTGACGAGCCTGCAATCCGATCAAGCTATGCGACCAGGGCCGGGTCGACCGGCGTAACCTGCGGCGCAAGATCGACGCCAGCGCGCTCATCCTGGAACGGGAAAGAAAGGCGGTCGGCCAGAATCAGGGGAAAACGTCCGGCCAGGGTTTGGATGCAGGGTTGCTAATATTACGATGTGCCTAGCCGACTCGCACCAGTCGGTTAGGCCCGGCGGTCGGTGACCCTACCCACCCCAACGGACTGTCGGGCCGCTAAAGGCATGTCTCCCGAAAGTGGGACCGGTTTCGGGACAAAGACATGCGTAGAATCAAAAACCTAAAGCGCAGGGAGCGAATCTGAAAGATCGCGACGCGCTTTAGAGCGCTGCACCTTTCACGGAAACGGCGAACCTTTCCTGGAATTGCCTAGGGGCGCGCCTCAAGCGCCACGCGCCGCCGAGATTTGCCAGCAAAGCCCACAAGCCGCGGCCAATTTGCAGGACGGGCCATGCTTGCGCGTAGGGACTCTATGCGCCGGCGGACCATCCAAAAGCGTAGCGGAAGTCCCTACCTCTTTCCGCCAGGCACCCTAATTCAAAAGGCCGTGAACAAACTCATATTAGAAGTGACTTCTATTTCGAACATGGGGAGAACAGAAAGGAACCGTCGCCGGGAGCGGCGCGGGGTGCCCAAGGGCGAAGCTTGCCGCCGGCAAACGTTTCGGTTGTGCGATACTGTGCAAGGTTGCAGGTTTCCGCGTGGCGACTTGACATCAGGCGCCTTTTGTTCTCTTTATGTTCGCCTTATCTCCCTTACGATAGACGCTGCTAATGCTGCAACGCCGCACAAATGGGGACGGAGCGCGCGATGCCCGCCACGAACGTCGCTTCAGCCGCCACCATCCTGCATGCCGACCTCGACGCCTTCTACGCCTCGGTCGAGCAGCTGCTCGATCCGTCGCTGCGCGGCAAGCCGATCGCGGTCGGCGGCGGCGTGGTGCTGGCCGCCTCCTATGAGGCGAAGGTTTTTGGCGTGCGCGGCGGCATGCCCGGCCGCAAGGCGCGCGAACTTTGTCCGCAGCTGATCTTCGTCGGCGGCCGCTTCAGCGAATACCAGCGCCTCGGCGACGCCGCGATCAAGGTGCTCGACGATTTCACGCCACTGGTCGAGCGCATCTCGATCGACGAGGCTTTTGCCGATGTGGCCGGCTGCACGCACCTGTTCGGCTCGCCAGAGGAGATTGCCAGAAGAATCCGCAGCCGCGTGAAGGCCGAGCTCGGCCTGCCGATCTCGATCGGCGTGGCGCGGACGAAGCATCTCGCCAAGATCGCCTCGCAGGTGGCGAAGCCCGATGGGCTGGTGGTGGTCGAGCCCGGCACCGAGCTCGCCTTCCTGCACGATCTGCCGGTGTCGCTGATGTGGGGCGTCGGCCCGGCGACCAAGGCCAGGCTCGCCGAGATCGGCGTCGAGACCATCGGCCAACTGGCACGCACCCATAGCGGCGCGCTGGAGCGGCTGATCGGCCACGCCGCCGGCCAGAAGCTTGCCGCCCTTGCCTGGAACCGCGACCCGCGCCGGCTGGAGACGCATCGCCGCGCCCATTCCGCCGGCGCGCAGTCGGCGCTTGGCCGCAAGCCCGCGCTGCCGCGCGTCTTCGTGCCGACGCTCTTGCATCTCGCCGACCGCGTCGCCAGCCGCCTGCGCGCCAAGGACCGGCCGGGCCGCACGGTGACGGTGCGCGTGCGCTTCGCCGACTTGCGCGCGGTCACCCGCTCGGTGACGCTGGAACAGCCGATCCAGGCCACGACGATGCTCGCCGAAATCGCCGAGGAACTGGTGCGCGGCGTGCTCGCCGCCAACCGACACGAGAAGGAGATCTCGCTGCTCGCGATCTCCGTCTCGCATCTCAAGGAACATGCCGAGCTGCAGTTCGAACTGCCGCTCGGGCTGGCCGACGAGAAGCTGAAGCCAGGCAGCCGCCGGGGGCTCGCCCGCTTCGGCGCCGACCGCGCCATCGACAAGATCCGCCAGCGCTTCGGCAAGGCGGCCGTCGGCTACGGCACCGTGGCGCTGGAAGCGGCGCGCTCGGTGCCGGATGAATTCAGGGAACTGGCGGAGAAGGAGTTGTGAGGAGAGCTGGTCCCGCGTCTGGCGTTGCAATGTTGGAGATTGGCGAAGGCTGACGCGACGTCCAATCTCCCCCCTTGTGGAGATGTCCGGTCCATCCTCCGCGGTTGCTGCGGAGGGTGCAACGACCGATCTCCCCCCTTGCGGGGGAGATGTCGCCGAAGGCGACAGAGGGGGTTGCCGCGCGTGGAGTGCCGACGCTTTTCCGCATCAAAGGGGGTTAGCGCTCCATGTGAGACGACCCCCTCTGACCGCTACGCGGCCATCTCCCCCTCAAGGGCATATGCGCTAAGATAGCTTTGGCATGGACTGAAATCTTCGCTTTCGTGGTGGCTCACGCCAACGATGTCG
>NZ_JARTVO010000085.1:0-246 GCF_029625675.1 Mesorhizobium sp. WSM4884 | reverse complement strand
GCCAGACTTCGAGGACACACTGCGTCCGCCATGTTTGGCGACCCGCGCACCGGCAGCCGCGGCCACAAACATGGACGCCGTGGAAATATTGAAGCTCGACGCGCCATCGCCACCAGTACCGACGATATCCAGAAAATGCGGATGCGCCGGCGCCTCCACCTTGGCCGACAGCTCGCGCATCACGCGCGCCGCACCAGTGATCTCGCCGACGGTTTCTTTCTTCACGCGCAGACCGGTGATGATCGC
>NZ_JARTVO010000084.1:0-247 GCF_029625675.1 Mesorhizobium sp. WSM4884 | reverse complement strand
ATGCATCGTTTGAACATTACTTCCGATACGCTCCTGACTTCTTCATTGCCCTCGTCAGGCTTGGTACCGGCATCACCGGCGGCTGGTCCGCAAGGTCGCTGGCAGCCATGGGGGGAGCCGGTTCTGGAAACGGCAGATGGCTCGCGATCCAATCGTCGAGGAACCTGCGGCCGCGAGCATCATCCGGTCAAACCAGGATCGTAGTGGAGATGGCATCGTGGATCGTGCCATAGAGGCTGTCGATGGG
>NZ_JARTVO010000083.1:0-248 GCF_029625675.1 Mesorhizobium sp. WSM4884 | reverse complement strand
CCCATGACCGCCAGTTATGCAACGGGCCGGCGCGTCTCACCCAGGCGATGAGTATCGACGGCTCCCATGATGGTGAGGATATGGTGGCGGGCGATGCTTACGCATTGCTTGACGATGGCATGCCACCACCGGAGCGACCGGTGCAGACCACGCGCGTCGGTATCAGCAAGGCAGCCGATTACCCCTGGCGTTGGTATGTCGCCGAGAACAAATATGTTTCAAAAAGATGAAAAGTGAGTCGTCGTAAC
>NZ_JARTVO010000082.1:0-248 GCF_029625675.1 Mesorhizobium sp. WSM4884 | reverse complement strand
ACGCGTGCCTTTCTTTCTTATGAATCCCTCGTCACTGATTGGTACCCCGCGATCGCAAGAGTTGACGAAACGTTGTCAATAGACTGGCCCAAGCCGCTCACCGAGGCGAGGGTAGAGATCGACCGATTTTTGTCCGCAAGGCATCAACATCATACGGCAACGACCGAACTTCTACTCGGAAACGACGAAATCGCAGACTGGGCCAAAGACACCTATCTGGCGGTTAGATCTCTTGAGAAAGATGCCAA
>NZ_JARTVO010000081.1:0-249 GCF_029625675.1 Mesorhizobium sp. WSM4884 | reverse complement strand
CCACATGACCCTTACGGGCATGAAGAAACACGTCGGTGTCTTGGAGCAAGCGGGGCTCGTCAGCACGGAAAAGGTCGGGCGTGTGCGGACCTGCAAGCTCGGCCTGCGCGGGCTGGAGCAAGAGGCGGCATGGATCGAGAGGTACAGCCAGCTCTGGGACGCACGCTTCGACGGGTTGGACAAGGTGGTCGAGGAACTGAAACGAAAGGAGAAGGTCGATGGACGCAAGCAAAGCGAGTGAGGCCACAC
>NZ_JARTVO010000080.1:0-251 GCF_029625675.1 Mesorhizobium sp. WSM4884 | reverse complement strand
GGTTTGGCTTGGCCCGGATCCGCGTTTTGCGCACGCGCTGATTGCCGCCGTGTCGGTACTTATCATCGCTTGTCCCTGTGCCTTGGGATTGGCCACGCCCATTTCGATCATGGTGGCGAGCGGGCGTGGCGCCAGCCATGGTTTGTTGTTCAAGGATGCGGCCGCGATCGAATCCTTGCGCAAAGCCGATACGTTGGTGGTGGACAAGACCGGTACCCTGACCGAAGGCAAGCCTTCGCTCGCCGATATCG
>NZ_JARTVO010000079.1:0-255 GCF_029625675.1 Mesorhizobium sp. WSM4884 | reverse complement strand
ATCTGAAACCATGAGCGATACATATAATAAGCGTGCTTACTATTCAAGAGGATGCTTTGTTCCAGAAGCCGGCAAATCGACATGGCAGCCGTGCCAGGGATGTATGGTCGCAGGTCGGCATGTAAGCGCCACTGAGCACCGGTTCCGGCGGCGTCCTTAGGCGATGGGTGCGTGGCACGGTGCCAACCGCCTGAGATTCACTGTGTTTTAGCAGCTGTGCTGGTGCCGTTCGGCATGTTTGTGATACATCTAGGG
>NZ_JARTVO010000078.1:0-256 GCF_029625675.1 Mesorhizobium sp. WSM4884 | reverse complement strand
GGCTATTCCCTATTCGCTCATTTCGAACCTTTTACCGCTTCGCCACGACTGATCTCCGAGAGGCGAATGGTCGCCTCGATCAAGGATCCAGGAGATCATCATGTTGAAGCGTACCCTTACCTCAGGCCTGGTCGCCGTCTTCGTCGCCACCGGCGCGCTTGCCGCCACGGTTGAGACGTCCTCGGCGCACGGCAACCACAACCATCATCACCACCATCACCACAAGAAGCATCACAAGAAGTTCTGGTGGTGGCAC